>LNGD01000004.1 GCA_001587675.1 Candidatus Methanofastidiosum methylothiophilum | reverse complement strand
AGGCGGGTCAGTAGTTTCACACGTGAGAATAGGCGACGAAGTTTATGGAACTGTAATACCAACTGGGAAAGCAGACATAATCTTGGCTTTTGAACCCCTTGAAGCTTTAAGGAATATCTCATTTCTAAAAAAAGGTGGAAAAATAATTCTAAATACTGAAAGAATTAATCCAATCTCTGTGTCTCTTGGAGAATCTGACTATCCTCCTATAGATGAAATTCTTTTCAATTTATCAGAAAGAGGTAAAGTTTTTCATTTTAATGCTACAGAAATCGCAAAGAATATAGGAAACCAAGTTACAATGAACATGGTAATGATTGGAGCAATGTCTTTTATTGAAACACCAATAAAAAATGAAACTTTACTAGAAACAATTCAAATTGTATTATCAAACAAAGCAGATATAAATCTAAAAGCTTTTGATGCTGGAAGAAAAAAAATGGAGAGTATAAATTAAGTTATTTCTGCAATTATAGTTTCCCCGGCTTTTACTCTGTCTCCTATTTTTACCCTTGTTAAGAAGCTGTCAGGATAAATAACAACTACTTGGGACCCTAGTTTTATTCTCCCGATTTTATCTCCAATAAATAAATTCTGGCCTTGAGTTACATAGCATTCTATTCTTCTTGCAACGGTACCAGCAATTTGAATCGTAATTACTTTTTCTTCCCCTTGTATTACAATTATGTTTCTCTCATTTTCAGAGAGAACACTACCAAAAGCAGGTGAGTGCTTTCCACTAATATAAATAATATCTGTAACTTGACCTGATATTGGGGACCTATTCACATGAACATCTAGTATATTCATAAAAATAGAAATCATAGTACAGTTTCCTTCAAGCATTCCTTCTAATTCTGGTAAAAATATTTTCTTTCCATTTTTCGTTGTATATTGGACTGCATCACTATGTATTTTATCTATAGAAATCACTTTACCATCTGCTGGCGAAACAATAAACCCTTCTTCTTTAGGAATTGTCCTTTCTGGGTCTCTATAGAATATAATTCCAAATATGATAATTCCAATTAAAAAGAAACTTAATAACAATACATAATTTCGTTTTAAAAACACCACAAATGTTAAAAACATCTTTATTTATTTAAGATTATCGTGATTGGTGTTCAACTAACGAAAACTATTATAAACATTAGGCAGTGAATATCATTTGTTATTACTTGAGGTGGTCTCATAGTATTCATAGAAAAAGTTACAATGAAAGGATTTAAGTCATATGGCAATAAAACGATTACTCTTCCTCTTTCCAAGGGCTTCACTTGTATAGTTGGCCCGAATGGTAGCGGTAAATCAAATATTACTGATGCTATTTGTTTTGTTGTTGGTAGAATTTCTGCAAAGTCTATGAGGGGAGAAAGATTATCAGATCTTATATTTTTGGGAACAGAAGATGAGAAAAAAGCAGAAGAGGCCATTGTTTCAATTACTTTTAATAATGAAGATGGCGGTTTTCCTATAGAGGAAAAAAAAGTAACTATTTCTAGAGCTGTTAATCTCAAAGGAGAAGGAGAGTACAGAGTTAATGGAAAAAGGGCAACTAGATCATATATTTTGGATATATTTTCTTATGTTGGAATAAGACCTGACGGCCACAATATTGTAATGCAGGGAGATATAGCACAATTTATTAATATGAATCCTATTGATCGAAGAGGCATAATAGAAGAAATATCGGGGATAGCTGAATTTGATGATAAAAAAGACAAAGGATTGAGAGAACTTGAAAAAGCTCAAGAAAATATCACACGAGTTGAGCTAGTTATTTCTGAAGTTAAAACTCGTCTTGATAAATTGTTAAGAGATAAAAAAGATGCTGAGAGATATCAAGAAATTGAGAAGGAAATAAGAACTAAATGGGGCATTTATTACCATAGTAAATTGAAAATTTCAAGAGAAACTAAATTAAAACTAGACTCAAATATTGAAAAAGGTCAAAAGAATATAGAAGAATTGAGAGCAGCTTTATCCAAATTGACACAAGATATCTCCGATAAAGAAAAGGAACTTTTAGATTTAGATGAAGAATATAATCGAAAAATGGAAATGGAAAGTATAAATATTACAAGAGAAATTGAACAAATTAAAGGTAATATTTCTACTATAAATCAATCTCGAAATTATGAAAACCGTGAGATTACTTCTCTTAAGAAAGAAATCGAAGATATAAAAAAGGACATTTCAGACAACGAATCAAAAATCAAAGAACTATTAGAAAGAAAAACTAACCTAGAAAAAGAAATGATTGAAGTTGAATCTACAATTAAAACTAAAGAAGCGGAATACCGAAAACTATTGGATTCTCTTTCAGGAAAAGATGGAATGTTTCTCAAAATCAAAGAGAGCTTATTACAAACTGACAAAGCTCTTGAAAAAAGTAGGAAGGATTATCTTATTCTAAATAAACAGCTTGATTCATATAATGCATCAGTTTCGTTATTAGATCAAGATATAAATAGGATTTCATCCGATCTCAAAAAAGTTGAAGATAAATTAGTTAATATTGATTTAAAATTAAATGAAATAGAGTCCAAAACTTCTCAAAATCAATCTAGCCTAAATAATACTGGTAATGAAACAGATACATTAAATAAGAAGTATAATGATTTAAAACGTGAATTAAATCAAGTTGAAATTGAATCAAAACAGGCATTGACACAGTACGAAAATCTAAGGGCAAGAATAAATGTAAAGAAAGAAGTGCAGACTGATATCACAGGAGGACAAAAAGCAATCGCTGAAATTTTAAGGGCAAAAAAAGATAAACTGATACCAGGAATTTATGGTACTATTTCAGAACTTGGAACTACAAAAGAAGAATATAGTATTGCTTTAGAAGTCGCCGCTGGTTCTAGGCTGACAAACATTGTCGTTGAAAACGATGAAGTTGCAAGAGAATGTGTTAAATTTTTAAAAAATTTAAAAGCAGGTCGTGCAACTTTTTTACCATTAAACAAACTTATATCCCCAAAAATATCGAATGTTCCTAAAGTAAAAGGTGTAGTGGGGCTTGCAATTGAACTTGTATCTTTTGATGAAAAATACAGAAAAGCCTTTGAGTATGTTTTTGGAAGAACTTTTATTATTGAAAATATTGATGTTTCTAAGACTATTGAGAACACTAGACTTGTTACTCTTGATGGCGATTTAGTAGAATCCACAGGAGCAATAACTGGTGGCTATTATAATAGAAAAAAATTTGCTGTTTCTTTTAACATTGAAGAAGATAATGTATCTCTAAAAGATTTAGAAAAGAAACTTTCTGAATTTGAAAATAAGAAAAAATCGCTCAAAGCAGAAATTGAAAAATTAGAAGAAAATTTGAAATCACTTACTGTTAAGAAAGCCGAGATGTTATCTGAGACAACTACAATGAAAAGAGAAAAAGAGGAACTTCTTAAAGAAAAATCTATATTACAAAAGGAAAAAAATAATCTTGAAAAATCTAAAGAAGAATCATTAATGAAACTTGATAAGCAAAAAAATCTTGCATCAGATACAATAATTAAAATTGACCCTATTCTAAAAGAAATCTCAAGACTTGAGAATGAAAAAATAAATATTGAGAAAGGTATTGAGGACTCTTCTACAGGAGAGATCGGGGAAGCTTTAGAAATAGATCTTGCTGAACTTCGTAATAGGAATTCTAGCATAGCGTCTGAATTATCTTCAATTAATTCTTCACTTGAATATCTAAAGCAGGCGAATATCAAATTAAATGAAAAAATAGAATCAAAAAAACCACAAGAAGAAGAGATTTTGAAAAAAATAAATACTTTAGAAGAACAACTAAAAGAAACGACTTCTATACTAAAAGAGAAAGAACAAGAAGATATTAGAATAAAAAAAGAAGTATCAAACTTTAATCAAAAAAAGCGTGAACTTACTACTCAAACATCTACTTTAAGGGCAAATAAAGATGAAAAAGTTGAAAAAATTTCAAAACTTGAGTCAGATCTTAATTTATGGTCTTCAGAAAAAAAGACCGTTATAGATGAAATAAATGAGTTTTCTAGATTAGCTAAAGATTTTGAAGAACCGCAGGAATTCTCAAAACATCCAGATAGACTAAAAATTGAAATAGAATCTCTTGAAAAAGAAAGGGAGAAGCTACTACCTATTAATATGAGGGCTATAATTGAGTATGAAGAAGAGGAAGGGAGATATAATACTTTAAAGACTAGGAGAGATACTTTAATTCAGGAAAAAGAGGCGATACTTAATTTCATAGGTGAAGTTGAAAAAGAAAAATCTGAGGTCTTTCTCAAAACTTTTAATGAAATTGCTTCTAATTTCTCTGAGATATTCTCTGAAATATCACCCGAAGGAACGGCCCAATTATTATTGGAAAGTGAAAATAATCCATTTGAGGGTGGAGTTATTATTGATGCCAAGCCATTAGGTAAAAATGTAAAAACAGCAGTTTCCTTAAGTGGCGGGGAGAAGGCAATAACGGCTTTATCCTTTATTTTTGCTATTCAGAGATACAAACCATCTCCATTTTACATTCTTGATGAAGTAGACGCAAATCTTGACGATGCAAACGTAGAAAGAACTGCAGATATGATAAAAAGACAAGCAGAAAAAACTCAATTTATAGTAATAACATTGAGAGAAGGAATGATGTCAAGAGCAGAAAGATTGTTTGGTGTTTCAATGTACAAGAAGGGATTATCCGCAATGGTTTCCCTTGAAGTAGAAAAGGTAGTTAAAGAGGAGGGGGCTTTAGCCTGATCCAAGAAGAAATTCTAATTCCTGAAATAGGCCCAATAGATGTCCTTATGGATCTTGTCCTATCTAGAGAAATTGATCCATGGGATATTGATATTAGAGACCTTACAAACAAATTCTTGGATAGAATAAAAAAATTAAAAACGTTGGATCTTCGTATTTCTGGAAAGACAATTTTAACCGCATCGATTCTTTTGAGAATGAAAAGCGAACATTTAATGAGAGAAGAAAAAAAAGAAGAGGAAGATGACGCCTTCTTTGATTTTTGGGAAGATATTGAAAATGCCGAATTTGAGATGGACGACATTAAACCACCTTTAAGAAGAAGAAATGTTGGAAAGATGACTTTACCAGAACTTTTTGAAGCATTAATTGAAGCCTTGGATGAAGGGGAAAAACCAAAGAAAAAAATAATTGAAAAACTTGGCCCACAAATTTACCAAATAGATGAAATAAAGGCAGATATAAGAAAGCAGGTAGAAAAATTATATCAGCATCTTCTTGAATTAAAAAATCTTAATGATAAAATATCATTCTATGACCTTTTGGGAGAAAGAACTACTCTTGAAATAGCAAGAATCTTTTTATATATACTTTTTTTATATAGTGACAAAAAGATTGATGTGATACAAGAAGTAATGTTTGGAGAAATATTCATTAAAGTTCTGTAATCTTTTCAATAAATCCCATTTTATATAAATTATAGAATGTTGGTATATCAAAAAGTTTGGGTATTTCCTTTTCTGTTACTCGCCCTTTGACCGACATTACAGAAAGAACTTTTATTTCATGATCAGTAAATCCTCTAAATTCTTTCAAATATTTTATATCATGTGACTTACCCTCTTCTGAGAGAACATAGAAGGTCTTACCCAACTTTTTCTTTGAAATTCCCCCTTTTGGCAATATTGAAAGTATGAACAAAAGTATTGTAATAACTGAAGTTCCAATTAGTATAGGCTCAATTGTATTTATTATATCCTCTCTAACTACTTCTACATAAACTGAAGATATTTCTAGAGAAATAGAAGCACTTGACGCAAGTAATGGGTCAGTTTCAAAAATAAAATAATAAATGCCTGTTTCTTTTGGTACAAAACTAAAATCAATCTTTTCAGATTGATAAAAGAATTCTAAGGGCTTGATATTCTCGGGATCATTTTGCCAAGCAATAAATTCATTTTGGTCAGCTATTGACATATTAACTTTTTTTGTGGAAGACATAATTATTCTATATATTATTCTCTTTTCCATGTTTAGACTAAGATAATTGGGATTATCTCTTGATACCAATAAGTTTTCACTTAGTTCAATTTGCGTGATTTTTTTCTCAACTGCTCTTTCTTGTCCAGTGTGGTAAATATAGAGAAGAGGCAATTCTATAAAAAACAACAGAAAGAAGAATATTATTAGATACTTGTATCTCATTTAATCCCCTCAATTGGTTTCAGAGCTCATAAGCTTCATCATCTTTTATCAGGATAGCTTTTTCATCACGCTTACTTAATTTGGATTTGAGATATATAAACTTTTGTTCATTAATTTATTAATTTTGGTCGTTACCCTCTAATTTTCTTTCATGAACTAGACCAAGAATATCTTCAACATCTTTAGAGGATTTAATCTCCTTCTGAGTTAGTATTGGCACTCCTTTAATGTTTTTCTTAGTTTTCTTTGCATCGACTACAAACATTGCATCTTTTTCAGTAATATCTGAGATACTTGCTACAATTTCTGCCTTTTTTTCAAATAGATGTGTTGTAATATTTGTAATTCCAGTTATCAAAATCTCTCTTTCCTTCAAAAGAGCGTTGAAAGGAGTTCTTTTTGTTGGAAAAACTTCGAATCCTTTATTACTCAAATCTACAAGAATAGTTTTTTCTAGATCACTTTTTGCATTTTCAATCGAATTATCCTTTAAGTTTTCCAATTCCTTTTTATCCATCAATTTGATTATGTATATGGGTTTAGTTATCCCCACATCAAGTTCTTTTTCTATCTTAAGGACAGATTCAATACTTATTCTTTTATTAACATTTTCAAATTCATAAATTGAGCTTTTTGAAACTCCTACTAATTCAGCTAGGTGACCAATCGACATCCCTCTTTTTTCTCTTTCTTCTCTTAATAACCCCCCATCAACTTCTACGAAGAAACCTCCTCTGTCCGCATACACAAGAGGCGGATTCCCCTGAATAAAAAGGTCTTCTAGGGTCTCAAGTGATATACAGTTTACTCCGTGTCTAGAATAAACAGTGCTGTTCTCTATAGGCCCCAGTTTAGTTTTAGTTCCTACAACAAGAGGAGTTGCTTTAAGTGCCTTTGAAAGTATTTTAAGGTCCCATGCATGCTCTTCAGAAAAAGTATCGAGATTTACTAAAGCTTTGACTATTAGTACAATTAGATTTCTTCTTGCTACAATGTCAAATGAGCATTGAACCCTAGATAATGCTACTTCAAAACCACTTTTTTTCAGAGTTTCTTTTATACTATCTAATAATTCTTCTTTCTCCATCTTAAAAGCACTATAAGAAAGGTTATATAAATATATATCTTCAATTTTTTGTGTTAATTGGACTGGATGATACAGACTCAGTATTTGGAATGTGTACAACTTATATTGGTACTCTTATTATAGAGGCTATAAAAGATATTGATATAAATCTAATTAAAGAACCCCCTAAATTGATACGCCTTAATCCTAATAATCCATATAAAACAAGAGGTAATGGGGCAGTATCTATTCGAATAGTTGAAAATGTAGATTCAACAACCATTAAAAAAATAAAATCTCTATCATTTGACATAATTAGGAATTATTCTGAATCCGGAGAAAATACTAATCCTGCCATTATCTTTGTTGAAGATAATTCAATCAATAATGAAGTTGAAATCTTTTCTGAAAGAGCACTTCACGAGTTACTTTCTATTGACGAAGCAGTTTCAATATTGAAAAGAATTGGAGCTGATTACGAATTTATGGGCAATGGAAGGGGATTAATTGGATCATTGGCTTCTTGTGGATTAAGATTAGAAGATTTCACTTATGAACTTATAGTTTACAGAAATCACTATAAGAGAGGAAAGAAAGCTGTAAGTGAAAAAAGTGCAATGGAAATTGAGAAGAAATATTCTCCAAGAATATTTTCAAGTTATGATTTTATCAATAATAGGATGATGATATCCCCTCATTCCGACTGCCCAATATTATACGGTATTAGAGGCGAGTCACCTGAAATTCTCTTAGAAGCAGCTTCGATAATAGACTCTGAAAAGCCGTACAAAAGAAATCTTTTTATAACAAATCAGGGGACCGATATGCATCTTCAAAAGAAAAACATTGAAGAAATCCTACCTTATTCTTCTGTAATAACTGAAGGCATTATTTCAAAAAGCCCATATACTGTATTAGGTGGACACGTATTTTTTGAAATAAGTAACGGTAAAGAAATATTATGTGCCGCTTATGAACCTACAAAAGGATTTAGGGATATAATAAGAAAGTTAACAAAGGGGGACAAGATTAAGGCATATGGTGGTGTCCTAGAGACTCAATATGGATTGACTCTAAACCTTGAAAGAATCGAAATATTAGAGCTTTCAAAAATATATAAAATAGAAAAACCATTATGCCATATTTGCGGTAATCAAATGAAATCAATTGGCAAGGACAAGGGATATAGATGTAAGAAATGCCATACTAAGAACAACGAATTTTCAAAAATACCAATATCAAGGGATATTGAACTTGGATTATATGAAGTCCCAATGTGTGCTAAGAGACATCTTTCGAAACCCCTTGTGCGTTATGGCAGGGAGAGAGTTTATGAAGAAGAAAGATTTAAATTCGATTATACCAAGTTTGATATAAAATTTGAAGGGATATAATGTTTTTTACAGCATCTGAAGAAGATATTAAGTCAGGTAAAACTACTGATTTTTATTTTATTAATACAAAAAAGATTCTTGATGAAAAAAATATTAACAAAAAAGTGGTAGTTGAAATTACTGCATCAGGACTACCAAATAATTATAGATGGGGAATAATGTCAGGACTCTATGAGGCTTTAAAATTACTTGAAGGATATAATGTAGATGTAATGGGATTAGACGAGGGATCTTTATTCTACCCGCAGGAACCAGTGCTCACCATTGAAGGAAATTATCGAGAGTTTTGTCATCTTGAGACAGCTTTATTAGGATTCCTCTGCCAATCTTCTGGAATTTCAACAAAATCTGCCAGGCTAAAAAAATTAGCCGGAGAAAAACCTGTTCTTAGCTTTGGAGTTAGGCGGATGCATCCTACAATTGCACCCATGATTGACAGGGCAGCTTATGTTGGAGGTCTAGACGGATTTTCTTGTATTGGAGCAGAGAACGTAATTGGTAAAAAAGCTTCTGGGACTATGCCACATTCTTTAGCATTAATACTTGGAGATTCCAGGGAGGCATTCATTTTATTCGATGATATAATTGATAAAAGCGTACCTCGAATAGTGCTCGTAGATACATTTTGTGATGAGAAAAGAGAAGCCCTAATCGCAGCAGAAAGTATAAAAAATCTCACAGGAGTTAGACTTGATACTCCAGGATCAAGAAGAGGAAACATGTCTAAAATAATCCAAGAAGTAAGGTGGGAACTTGATATAAGGGGTTACAAAAATGTGAAAATCTTTATCTCAGGAGGATTAGATGAAGATTCTTTTAAAAATTTAAATGGGGCAGATGCTTTCGGAGTTGGGACTTCAGTTTCTAATGCAAAAACTATTGATTTTGCTCTTGATATCGTTGAAATAGAAGGAGTTCCTTTCACTAAAAGAGGGAAATTCAGTGGTAAAAAGACAGTTCTTCGATGTCCAAAATGTCTTAGTGGAAAAATTGCTTACGGCACTACTCATGAAAAATGTACATGTGGAGAAAAATTCAAACCAATCCAAAAACAATTAATGAAAAATGGAAAGATTTTACTTGATTTTGAAGAAGCAAGTAAAACTAGAGATAAGGTGTTGGATCAAATAAAAATAGTTGAACTATGATGAGAATTCTTCTTGCTACGGCCTGTGGTGCAAAAAAGAAAAAAGGAAGAATGTCAGCCATTGATTTGTACAAATCCTCAAGAATCAAAGCTGTATACAATAGAAAAAATGGAGCTGATTTTGCAATACTTAGCGCTAAATATGGACTTATACCACCTACTAAAATAATTAAGGATTATGAACAAATTCTTGATTCAAAGATTTCTAAAAAATTGATACCGCAAGTTGTGGAATTTATTAAAGATTATGATTTAGTTATTTTTTTTAAGGGTGGATCTAGAGAAGAATATCGTAATTTGATTAAACAAGCATGTATTAATATAAATAAACCTTTAGTCCTTGTAGGCAATAGAAACCAGGAAGACATTGGAAAATTGGAGGATATTATCCTTCGATGTCAAAAAGGAAATTATGAAGATTTAAAAACAATAGCTTCATCAGTAGAAATTTATAATCTCTTATAGAAAACTATTTTAAATCTCAAAATATTTTGTTTTTATGAATCCTCTTCTGATTAACCCGTTTCGTGAGGAGGCCAAAGAATTATTAGATATTAGTTTTGAAGATCTGTCAAAAGATATTTTTGAGTTTGGAATAAAAAAACTTCAAAGTTCTTTAAATGAAACTAAGATAAGAAAATATCTTTATCCAACTGAAAGTGATGAAATTATTGATGTCGTTTCTTTTTTTATTTATTGTCAAGCTCTTTCAAAAAGACCTTTTTCTAGCGAAGCTAGATTTTTTGCCACTCAATCTTCAAAAATATATAAAGCTCGCCTTGAAGAATCATTAATTTTAGAAAAGGATAATAAAGATCAATTAATAAATTATATAAAAGAAATACTTCAAGTTATACCTTTTCAGATACTTGACTTAAGAAAAATACTTGAGTACAGATTAAATAAAATGAAAGGAATACCACAAGAAGAAGTTTTTCTTTACTATGAAGAAATTGATATAAAAATAAATGATGAAATAATAAGAGACCTAGAGAAATTGGATTTCATAAAAATATCGGGTGAATCACAAAATCCTAAACTTTTGCCTGATTATTATTTTATAAAATGGACAGATGCTGAAACTCTTGTCCAATATACGGATAGTTATATCATAAAGGGGTATATACTAGTTGATAAGGCAACATTACTTCAAGCATACAGAAAAAAAATGGAACAGAAAATATTATCATATATCAAAAAAATTTCTGAAAAAACTAAAGATCTAAAGATTCCCTTATACGATGAAATTTTTAAAGAAGTTTCAAAAATATCTGGTACTTTATCTGAGATAGAAATTCAATCAGAGGAATTAAATCCAGAAGTTTACCCTCCCTGTGTTATAAAAGCACTCTCCGGAGTTGGTGCGGGAGATAGAAACTACGCAATAACTTTGTTTTTGTCCTCATTTTTATCTTATTCTCGATTAATCCCCTCAACAAAGATATTTTCAAAAGACGAAAAACCCTCTTTAAATGAAAAAGAGATTAATATCCTTATTAACGAAGTTGTTCCTTTAATTATATCGGCTGCAAATAAATGCAATCCACCTCTTCTAGTAGATCAGCCACAAGAGGAGCTTAATATTTATTACCATCTTGGATTTGGTCTTTCTTATCCTACACTTGATAACTTTGGAAGGAGTAAATGGTATCTGCCTCCAAGTTGCGCCAAAGTAAAAGAAAATGCGCCTTCATTATGCGAGCCAGATAGCTTTTGTAAAATGTATTTTTATGAAGTAACTAATAAGGATATACTCCAAAATTTAAAAGGCAGCACTTCTGGTGAAAAGATTTTGTTAGTTCTTAAAGATAGAATGAAGCCAATAAGTGAAATCATTGAAAAGACAGGATTACCCGAAGACGAAGTTAAAAAGCAGCTATTGGCATTTATCAAAAATAAAACTTTAACTGCTAGAAGAATCAATAATCCTTTCATGTATTACTTAAGAAAAAAACGGGCCTTAAAGAGAAAAGCGGATATTATCCGTTAATATATTTATAATCCGCAGATATTTTACTATTTAAATATAAAAATGAATTTCTGACGAAAACTATTTAAATAATGAAAATATATTGATATCATGTTTTTATCAATTTTGTTTTTTAAAAATTTATATATAGGAGGGATTTAAACGAGTGGAGCTATTGTCAAGGAAGTTACTTTCTCTCAGACAACAAAAGATCCTAGGGCAAAAGTTGCAATTGTTGGGAACCCTTGCGAAATAAACGGTGTCAGAAAACTTTTGGCATTAACTGACGAGTTTAAAGAGTTCTATAAAGATAGAGACTCAGATTACCCACACTGGCCAAAAAGAATTTTCACTATAGCAGTATTTTGTAAGGAAAACTTTTCACCAAAGACAATACCATCTTATGTTGAAACCGAAATAGGATTGCCGCTTGAAGAAGTCAATAAAATGAATATATCAAGTGGAGTCTTCTATGCATATACTGACAAGGAAGTAAGGTCAAGAAAAATAAAGGATGTTTCTAGATATGCAAGAGGAAACTGTAGACAATGTATGGATTTTACAGGTGATTTTGCTGACATTGCCGTAGGTAGTGTTGGCACTCCTGCAGGATGGTCAACTGTCATCTTAAGAACTAAAGAAGCAAAGGCATTGTTCAAAAAACTAGTTGACTATGATTTAATAGAAGTATCTGATAATGTAGAGATGGAAGAATTAAACAAAGTAATTGACCTAAACAATAAACAAGCTAAAAAATCTATAAAACTTGCTCAGGATAAGGGATTCAAACTTCCTTTTGTAGATTTGGAAAAAGATGATAATCTAGAAGGATTTATTGAAAAAGGCCATAAAAAGGCATTCATGAATCTAGAAAAAGAGATTTTGCAACCGGGGCTTTGTGTTGCATGCGGCACATGTGCACTAGCATGTCCATGCTACAATATAGAAATTCTTGAAGATGGAAGGCCTTACGCTATAAATAAATGCCTCCCAGATTGTGGCTGCTGTTACATGTCATGCCCAAGAACTCATTCCTTTAAGAATATACTGTTGAAGGAACAAGAAGAGCCCAAAATTGTTGCAGCAAGAGCAAAAAATCCATCGGCCCATAGTCAAGATGGTGGAGTTATAACAGCCTTATTAACATTTGGTCTTAAAAATGAAATATTTTCAAAGGCTGTAGTTGCTAAGACCGATTCAAAGTGGAGGGCGTATCCATTTATTACAAACGATCCTTCATTTATTAAAAAAGCTGCAGGTTCTAAATATACTATTATACCGCAAGTATACGGATTAAAATTTGGTAGGTGATTTAATTGGTAGATTTAGGTGTCGAATTTTTAGGTGTTGAGTTTAAAAGTCCAATTTTACTTTCTTCAGCCCCGCCCACTTTGGATGCCGATCATATTAAAAGGGCTGTAGAAGCTGGTTTTGGAGGAGGGGTTACAAAGACTATATCCTACAGACAATTCCATGATCCAAAACCAAGATTCCAAGGAGTTAAAATTAGAAACAGACTCTTTGGGATGCAGAATATAGAACATATATCCACTTATGTATTTGATTGGTGGATAAAGGAGTTTAAAATATTAAGAGATCTAAAGAAAACCCATGGTACTCCTATAGTTGCCAGCATCATGGCAGGTACAGATCTGGACGAGTGGGCAAAATTAGCAAAAGCTGTTGAGGAGCAAGGTGCAGATATAATTGAGTTAAATGTTTCATGCCCGCATATGTCAGATAGTGCAATGGGAGCCTTCATTGGTCAGGATTGTCCATTGACGGGGGAAGTATCAAAGGCAGCAGCAGAGGCAGTAAGTGTACCAGTTATGACTAAACTTACTCCCAATGTAACAGACATTGCATCAATTGCTAAAGAGGCAGTAAAAGGTGGGGCAAAAGGAGTAGCAGCTATTAACACTGTCCTTGTACTTTCAGGAATCGATATAAACACTGGAAATCCTTTGCCAGATGTTTGGGGAAAAGGAGGATTTGGTGGATATTCTGGTCCTGCTGTCAGACCAATAGGACTTAGGATGGTTGGTGAAATAGCTAGACAAGGAATCAGTGTATCTGGTATCGGTGGAATAGAATCTTGGGAAAATGTTTTAGAGTATATGATGATTGGGGCAGGTACTGTTCAGCTAGCAACAGCTGCAATGTGGTATGGATTTGACATAGTAAAGGGATGGAACGAGAATATCTTAAACTTCATGAAGGAGCATGGATACGATTCACTTGCCGATTTGAAAGGAATCACAATACCAAAAATCACAGAACTTGAAAAACTTGATTATATCAAGGAAGTATATTCTGATGTAGATACTGAGAGATGTATAGATTGCAGAAGATGTGTAACTGCATGTAGGGATGGGGCCACAAACGCAATGAAAAATCCAAAGTTAAATGACGTTGACTACGAAAAATGTGTGGGCTGTGGTCTCTGTAAAATGGTATGTCCTCAAGACTGCATCTCAATGATAATTAAAAAAGATTAATAAAATTTTTTTTATTCTTTAATTTCTATTGAAGCATTTGGGTCAAAAGGATTCATTCTTACTGCTAAAGAGAATAAATAGGGGTATTTGTTTTTTAAATGTTCCATGTATTCTAACCATTCATATACCAAAATAACATATGCTCTTTTCATGTCTCCCTGTAAATGGCCAAGATCACTATCTGTACATTTACTTAGGTCTTTTCTTAACGATAGCTCCTCAGTAAGATGTGTCACCGCCCACAATAGTTCTGTAAAAGAATCATGTTCCAATAAATTCGGATTTTCTAAAAGTCTTAACATGAATTCCCTTTTTTCAAATAAGAATCTTTTTAATGTGTCCAGATCTCCCTTGTGGATATCTATCTCATAATTAATTTTCTTTGCCATTTCAAGTTTTTCAGGGAAATCTTTTTTATCCCATTTTCCAATGTCAATAAAATAATCTTTAACTTCATCAAAATTCTTATCAAAATCGTTAAGTCTATCCAATAAAGTTCTTCCCACCTCGACAAAGAAAGTACCGACAACCATATTCATCTTTTCGATAAGATCTTTTCTTTCTCTCATAGTTAATAGTTCATGAATAACGAGAGTTACCATCAGTACTTCAATGAATACAAAGGCTATATCTCCTATCAAATAAAGAAATATATGGTGTAAATCTCTAAAAATAACATAATGAAGGATATATACCAAAGCCGATAAAATTATTAAGATAATAGCCCATTTAATCTGCCATTTTATTCCTTTCATGAATTAATAACTAATACTCTTAATTTAAATATTACTCTTAATAAAAATAAAATAAAATATTCTATATTGCATCTTCATTAATATCTCCAGTTCTTACGCGATATACTTTCTCAACACTAGATACGAATATTTTTCCATCGCCTGTATTTCCAGTCCTAGCACTTTCGATTATTGTATTAACTACTTTGTCTACATATTTTGTTTTAACAACGAGCTCTATCTTAATCTTTGGTATAAGGTCAATGTGATATTGTCTGCCCCTCCACTGCTGTGTAATGCCTCCCTGTTTTCCCCTTCCTTTAACTTCTGTGATAGTCATGCCCACACATCCAAGTTTATCTAATGCTGATTTAACATCTTGGAGTTTTTCTGGCCTTATTATAGCTTCAATTTTTTTCATCCATTTCACCTCACATCTTCAAGAAGTCTGGGTAGGCATCTCCACCAAATTCTGTTACATCCAGACCTTTTATTTCTACTTCAGCAGGAACTCTTAATCCCATAGTTAAATCAAGTACTTTTACAATTGCCAGTGCCGATACAAATACAAGTCCAAATGTAGCCCCTGCACCAATTAATTGAACTATCAGCTGTGAACTTGATCCTGTGGTAATAAGTCCATTTGAACTCGAGAAGAGTCCAACACATATTGTACCAAATACACCACAACAACCGTGCACTGAAATGGCGCCTACGGGGTCATCAATCTTTAGCTTTGATTCGATGAAATCAACTGCATATACTACAATTATTCCACCAAGTATACCTATAACTAGCGCCCATTGAGGGGATACAACTGCACAACCTGCTGTGATAGCTACTAGACCAGCCAATATACCGTTTAAGAACATACCTCCATCAGGTTTTCCTCCTTTAAGCCACGACACTATCAATGCCGATAGACCGCCTCCTGCAGCAGCCATGTTTGTGGTCAATGCAATTAATGGAACTTTAGTATCAAATGCAAGTTCGCTACCTGCATTAAATCCAAACCATCCAAACCAGAGAAGTAAACACCCAATAGATGCAAGCCCTATGTTATGACCTGCAATAGCTTGTGGCCTTCCTTTTTCATCAAATTTTCCAAATCTTGGCCCTAAGATTAAGACCGATGCAAGAGCTGTCCATCCCCCAACACTGTGAACCACAGTTGAGCCGGCAAAATCATGGAATCCCATCGAAGCTAACCAACCTCCTCCCCAGACCCAGTGTGCGATGATAGGATAAATCAACGCTACAAGTATTACAGAGATTATGATGTAAGCACTGAACTTCATTCTTTCTGCAATTGCACCGCTCACAATTGTAGCTGAGGTGGCAGCGAACATAGCTTGAAACAGAAAGAAAGCCATTGCAGGTATCAAAAGACCTGGCCACGGGTCAGAATTTAATCCGTTAATCATAAAATAGGACAAATCTCCTATAAACGAGCCAGTTCCTGAAAAGGCTAAGGTAAATCCAATTATCATGAAGACAATACTGCCCATGACAACTGTAAATATATTTTTAGTAATGATACTTATAGTGTTCTTAGATCTTGCAAATCCTGCTTCAATTGTTGTAAATCCAAGGTGCATTATAAATACCAGAAAACTGGCTATTAGCACCCATGCGGTATCTAGTAAATTTATTTCCATAGACATTTTATTCCTCCTTATTAATATCTCCAATTTATTCTAATTATATTGTTCATATGTATAGAATATGGATAAATTTATGGTGTAACCTTCAGTATTTATTAGTATTGCATAAATTATGGTCAATTTAGGCCTAATATAGATATAAATAGTTATATTTTGTCCAAGAATTGCTTATTTAATAGTATAGAAATGATTTTATTAATTATATGCTAAGAATCAATAAAATAAATTATAAAGTATTAATCTAACCCTTTGACTTCAACAGGTCTAAATGAAAAAAGGTCATTAAATTCTCTTTTTTCAATCATATTAATAATATTTTGTTTATTTTTATCAACCTGTTTTAGTGCTGTCATTATGTTTAAACTTTTTGTTCCGATTAGTACTATTACGAATTTATCTGACAAGGGTATAGCAACAATATTTTTATCTTTAGAAACAACAGAAACCACTTTTGGGATAACATTGTCCAATCTTTTTGACGATTCAATTACTCCTGCCATCCGTGCAGCAATTCTTTGATGTTCTTCTTGTTTATCAAGAACAGCTATTAAAAGGCCGTCCACACCCATTATAAAAGCATCTTTGATTTTCTTGTTTTCAATTGTCAAATTTTTCAAATGCTTAATAAGAATGTTTTCCCTCATCAAATCACATAACAATACAGCATACTATGTTTATAAATTTAATCAGAGAACACAGATAGCTTTAAATTCAAATTATATTACTTTGGCCTATCAGTTGTGGTGAGAGTATGTCAGAAGAATATCAGGGCAGCGGGAAAATGAACTTTAGAAGAGACATGTTTATTCTTATTGCTGTAATATCCATTTTAGTATTAACACTCCCAAGATTTGGATTTAATAATTCTCAAATAATAGCCACTTCAATTCTTATATCCGCAGTTATTGGATCTTTACTTTTTTGGGGATTCAGAGTTGCTATAGCTTTTTTGGGGATAGGGGTCCTTTTAGTAACAAAAACAATGGACATAGAGCATTTTATTGAATTTGCTTCTTTGGACGTCATTGTTTTCTTAGTTGGTATGATGACGATTGTTGGAATGTTAAAAGATGTCGGATTTTTTAGATGGCTCATGATTAAGATTGTTAAAATTACTAATTTTGAAGCAGGAAAACTGATATTTGTCTTTTGTCTTCTTTCAGCTTTTCTTGCGATGGCAATTGATGAAGTTACTTCTATTATTTTTGTCACTGCAGTATTATTAGAAATTACTGATTATTTTGATGTTAACCCAGTTCCCTATGTTATAGCATGTGTTTTGGCCACTAATATTGGAAGTTCTGGGACTGTTTTAGGAAATCCTATTGGAATTTTAATAGCCATGAGAGGTGGACTATCATTTGAAGAATTCTTGGTTTGGGCCTTTCCAATAGCAATGCTTTCACTTATCGCCACCATAATAATTATTTTCCTTTGGTATAGAAAGGACATCGCTCTTTTCAGGTCAAAGATTAGATTAAAAATGAGGTCTACTGATAAGCTTGCATTCCAAGATGAATGGGAGTTTGTTCCTGATAGAAAGGATTTCAAGATTGGTCTGGCCATATTTGTAATAACTATTGCTTTAATTGCTATGCACAGAAGATTTGAAACTATGTTTGACTTGCCCCATAATACACTCCTGCTCTTCTCTTCTTTAGCAGGTTCAAGCATGGTAATGTTTTGGAAGAGAACAAAAGCAAGAGATTATATAGAGAAGGATGTAGACTGGTGGTCACTAATATTCTTCTTGATGCTATTTGCTATTGGAGGAACTTTAAAATTCACTGGAACTACAGATATAATTGCAAAGGCTGTTGCTGGTTTAGCCAGTAGTACTCCTATATTGGCAACTATAATCCTTTGGATTGCATCTATTGGTTCTAGTATACTTGATAACGTCGTATTAGTAGCTGCTTTAATACCCGTTATAGAAAGTTTCAAATCGCTTGGGATTTATACCTATCCTCTATGGTGGGCTTTACTGTTTGGTGGATGTTATGGGGGTAACATAACAATGGTAGGAAGTACTGCTAACATAGTTGCACTTGGTATACTAGAAAAAAGAAAGAAGTACAGTATGAGCTTCCTAAAATGGTTCAAGATTGGACTGATTGTAGGACTAATATCAACATTGATAGCAAATATAGTCTTAGTGCTTCTAATTCCATATATGCCAATATAGATTTTTTATTTTTCATTTCTTCCTTAAATCACAGAAATATTTTACCTTCGCGCTATGTTCCATCATTGTCGTATGGACATACGCTTCTTCTAGTATTTTACCCACGGCAAAAGTACCATGTGATTTCACAATACAGCCTTTATGATGTTCAAGAGATTTAGCTACGTTTTCAGCTAGCTCTTTTGTACCTATATGCCCAGTGACTATTGGAATTTCATGGAAAAAGAACTTTCCCTCTGAATCATATGGTTCTATTGAAGTATCATTGAGCAAAGATTCAATTACTGCAAAAGGGCAATGGGCATGTATAACTGCAAGAGCTGATGTCCTTTTATATATCTCTCTATGAACAATAGTTTCACTTGAAGCTATAAGATCAAGAGAAGATGGTTTATGCAGGTCTACCGTAACTACCGACGCTTCAGTAATTTCATCAAGCATACTTCCGCTTCGGGTCACAGTAATACTGTCCCCAACTCTGACACTAATATTGCCAAAATGAGAGCTTAAATAACCGCCTTCAACAAGTTTTTTCCCAAATTTAGATATCTCTTTCCACAAGGAATTTACCCTCCTTTTTTAATTCCAATGACTCAAGCTTCTCTTTAGTTGGAATCCCTTTATTCCATCCTCTGTAAATGTAATATTCTTTAAGCACCGAATTAAACTCTTCTTTTAGTATACCATCATTTTCAAAAAATCTATCTGGAAGTGTATCTTCACTGTATGAAATATTTTCTCGGATATTAAATAGTCTTTCTAGGTTGTATATCCTATCGCCAGTTTTAATTAATTCTTCAGAAGTATAAGTTTCCCCTACTCCTGCAGAGAGTAAGTTTGAGTATTCTTCTTCGGATAAAGCAAATGAGGAGAACTGGCACATTACGAGCGAGTGAACACTTGCTGAAATATTCTGGAATATTTGTATCAAGCCACTTTTGCCCGAAAAAGATAGTCTGTCTATTAGTTTAGGTTTACCAAGTATTTCTGGACCAACCATATATGCTCTCAAATGGCATGCCCCTCTATTTGATGTAGCATAACTCAATGCCAAACCTAGTACTCCTCTAGGATCGTAACCTGGTATCTCAAGACCTTTAACAGACATTGAAGAATTTTCTTTTCCTTTACCCTTTGAATATCTAAATGAACCTTGACTTAATGGACCACCTTCGATTATTTCTTTCAATGGTGTTTCGATATCCTTTTTACCTTCAAGTTCAATATAGCAACTGACTGAATTACCTGCAGAAATAGTGTCAATTCCGTAATCGTTACAAATAAAATTTGCTTGAATTATTTTTTCAATGTCATCATTCATTGAGTTTGGCCCAAACATGGCTATAGTTTCATATTCTGGTATTTCAATCCCTCTTTTCTTATCTTCACGTTTACATGCGATAAAGCAATTATAACAAGTTCTCTTTTTTATATCATAATTTTCGGCGATATATTCTCCAGAAACTTTGTATGCATTTTCAAAATGTGTTTTTCTAAAGTTATCTGTTGGCATTATCCTCATAGTGTTGATTAGATTAACTAGAGAGGGAGTTCCATAATATGCTAGGCCCTTTGACGCAATTGGAGAAGCATTCAATAAACGCATGGATTCTGATATGGCTTTCTTCATTTTTTCTTTATCAGAAACTTCTAATTCTTTATCGCCTTTCACCAAAAAAGCTTTCAATTTTTTTGATCCCATTACTGCCCCTAATCCACCTCTTCCGCAAGCATGACTATATTCACTCATTATGGAAGAAATTGGAATTAATTTTTCACCAGCTTTTCCAATACAAGATACTTTGTACCCGCCATTTGAAAGGATTGAAGTAACTTCTTTTACGTTTTTTCCCCATATATCTTTGGCGTCTTTAATATCTACATGTTCATTCTCAATTTCTAGGTAGACTGGTTTTTCCGAAGAGCCTTTAATAATGACAACATCAAAACCAGACTTTCTTAATTCTCTTCCGAAGAAACCACCAGCACTTGAATCAAAAACAGTGCCTGTAAGAGGTGATTTTGATACTACGACATGTCTACCTGATAATGGTACAACAGTTCCCGTAAGGGGGCCAGTTGCGTAAATTAAGATATTCTCACTTGAAAGCGGGTCTACATTTGGTGAGAGAGCATCGAATAGTAGTTTGACTCCAATTCCTCTACCACCAATATATTTCTTAACGATCTCTTTTTCAAGTTTTCTTGTTTTTATAGATTCAGTTTCTAGATTTATCTCAAGAAGTTTTTCAATATGGGGCAAATATATCTACCTTTCGATTTTATTAGATGTGAGTTTAAGAAGTTTTCTTTTTAATTTACTGCGATATTTTTAACTATATTTGTGAATATCTCAATTATAATAGAAACACATAAAAAACTATCTAAAAATCGTATCTTGGATAAGATGCTATGAGTAACAATAATGAATTCACTCCACCTACTTTTACATTTACTAATTCTATCTCAAAAAATTTTGCTTTGCCAATGGCTGAAATAGTTGTAGATAAAATAGTTTTTGCTAATGAGGCCTTTACTCAATTGACGGGATATTCACATAAAGACCTTGAAAAAATGAATTTTTCTGGATTATTATCTCATAGTGTAAGAGACTCTATAATGGAGGTATTAAATTCAATCCATAAAGTTAGCTTATTCTCTTATACAACAATTGCACCTATAATAAAAAAAGACGGATTTGATACTTTATGTGAAATAAAATTTGATTTTTTAGAACGTGATGGAATCAAATCAGTTCTTGCTTCATTTAAGGAACAGAACCAATCCAAAGGAATTAATCTCTCTCCTTTAATCTCAGAAAAGCTTGATTCAATAAAAAGACTATCAGCAAGTTTATCTCATGAAATCAATAATCCTTTAAATGTCATTGTTAATTATCTATACATAATTGAAAATACTAAAGATGAAGAAAAAAGAAAAGGCTATATAAAAACGATATACCAAGAAGTTGAAAGGATAGCTGGAATACTTAACTGGCTTTTGGACTTCTCTTCTTATATCCATGGTGAAATTTCTGCAGTTGATGTAAATGAAGAAATAAAAAGGGCAATAGAATTAGTTGAAAATGATTTTTCTTCAAAAAATATCTCTATTTTTTTTAATACATGTGAAGATTGCATAGTTCCTTTTACCGAAGGCCAACTTCAAAGAGCAATACTTAACCTTCTGTTAAATGCAAAAGACGCAATAAAAGAAAATGATAGACAATCAAAAGTAGTTATTAATGTGACAAAAAATGAGGACTATATCGATATAGAAGTTCGTGATAATGGAATTGGCATATCCCCAGATAATTTAGAAAGAATTTTTGATCCATTTTTTACTACAAAATCGTTCACTAATAATAGAGGTATCGGGTTGCCTATGACCCATAGAATAATTGAATCTCATGGCGGCAAAATTTATGTCGATAGTATTTTGGATAAAGGAACTTCTGTAAAAATTTGTCTCCCAAGGAGGCGAATTAATGGAAAAGTCTGAATTCAATATTCTCATTGTTGATGATGAAATAAATATTAGAGAAAGCCTAAAAATTATTTTAGAAACTGAGGGATATAAAGTATTAACTGCGGAAAGTGGAGAATCCGGAATTAAAGAATTTCAGAATAATAGGATTGATTTAGTTCTTCTTGACCTAAAAATGAAAGGAATGTCTGGCGAAGAGACCCTAAAAAAAATAAAAGAATTAAATCCAGATACCATGGTAGTAATTCTAACTGGGCATGCAACCCTTGATTCTTCAATTGAAGCTATTAAATATGGAGCTTATGATTATCTAAAAAAGCCAGTAAGTGTCGAGGATATTCGCAGACTCGTTTTCAAGGCATATGATAGATGGAAACTAGCGAGCCTTGTAAAACATTACAACATTGAACTAAGACAAAGATATGTAAAACGAAATAAAGAGTTGCTCTCGGTAATAACTTTAGCAGAACGACTAAGAGAAATTGATTCCTTAGAAAAAGGTGCAAAACTTATTGTAGATGCCATAAACGAAGCAGGTGGCTTTGATAAAGTTACATTTTTTTTAGAGGAGCATAATGGCAATTCAAAAATCTTAAGTAAAAAAGGATTTGGTCATAAACAAGAAGCAGAACTTAAAGAAATTTATCAGAAATTCAAAAGTAAAAATACCAATGGATTTAAATCAGATAATTACTTTTTTTCCCCTATATATTTTGAAAAAGATATTATCGGAGCAATTTATGTTGAAAAATTAGATACTAAGTTAGAACAAGAAGACGAAACTCTAATAAGATTAATTTCAGGGGAGGCAACTCCGTTTCTTTTAAGATTTAAATACAATATTCTAACTAATGGAGAAGAGGAGGCACCTTTTCCAATAAAGTATGAAATACCTATAGGTAAATCTTTTATTGTATATGAAAAGAAGTATGATAAAAGTTTTGAGATATTTAAAGATCTTGTAACACACAATATTTCTGGACTCGCAATTACAAGAACACCTCCTGAATCAATAAAACAGACCTATACTCTAGAAAAAACTCCTTTTATATGGCTGTCAAAAATAGAGGGGCCAAACTCAATTTCTCCTTTGTATCTTAATAGTCTTATAAATTTAATAACCGATTTTATTAGCAAAGGTAAAGATTCTGTTATTATACTTGAAGGATTGGAATATTTGATATCTCAAAATAACTTTGATATCGTTCTAAAATTTATACAAGCCCTACGTGATTATATTTTAATTGAGAATTCTAGATTAATAATACCATTAAATAAAGATACATTTAGTCAGAAAGAAATAGCTCAATTGGAAAAGGAAATTGAAGTCCTTAAATTACAAAATTGAGAAAATCGCATTTTTTAGCCAAACATTTTTAAACTTTTCGCTACAATTATTCTAAGATTTGCATGAGTAACACTACTAGTGATGAAGAATTAAGGAAAGAACTTATTAGGCTTATCGAAGAAACAAGACACCAAATTCCTAAAAAATCAGAAATGAAGGAAGCAGTTATAGCTAGGTCATTTATTGTATTTGCTCTTGGATGTTTTACAGGTGTAGAGATGTACACAATCAACCTATTCCTAACTTCAAAGATTGAAATAAGCCTTGCTCTACTAATGTTCTTCTTTACCATAGGATTTCTAATAGGTGTATTTGTCGAAAAAATAGATTTATTAAATATAAAAAATAAATATAGTCATTTAGACTATTAATTCTTTAAAATTATTTTTGCTATATTTCCGTAAGCGGGCCTTGTGATTGTTATACCGATCAATAGTCCAATTATTGTTGTAACTGCAAATCCCCTAAGCATTCCTAGACTTAAATATGCTAGTGGGGCCATAGCTCCGATTGTAGTAAAGGCTGAAGTGAATATAATGAAGAAGGCTTGAGCAACTCTCTTTTTGATACTCTTTCTTCTTCTCTTTTCACCTTTTTCCATAAGTGATTCATCTGTGATGACGATTTGGTGATCTACTCCAGTACCTATGGAAGCAATTATACCTGCCATAGCAGCAAGATCTATTGTCCAGTGAATAACTGAGGCAACTCCAAGAATTATTAGCACCTCTGAGAAAGATATACAGATGATTGGTATAGAAATGAAGATTTTTCTGTATCTTATGAAAACTAAGGCAGCTACTGCAATAAGTGCTGCTGCACCTGCAATTAGAATTTGTCTGATAAACTCTGATCCTAGTGTCGGTGAAATGAAGCTCTTACCGGCAATCTTTGTTGCAACTGGCAATGCACCCGATTGAAGAATAATCTTTAATTCTGAAGTTTCTTTATTTGCTTCTTCTGCAGTTGCTGATGTTCCCTGTATTACATAAGAAGGTGTAGCAGAAGCCTCTCCAGTGGCAAGATTTTCTGAAAGAATAGGAGAATTCATTAATCCAACTATCCTTGAAAAGAAGGCATAGTCATTTTCAGATTCTCCTCTAACCTCTCGCTCTGTTTTGAAACCCATTGCTGTAATCTGGTTTATTATATCTCTTCCAACTTCTTCTTCACTTGCAAGAACTATGACCTTATCTTTTTGACCAACATAAGATTTTAGAAGCGAGGGTATTTCATTACTGTTTGTAAACTTTAAAATCTTTATATCTTCTCCAACTCTTCTTTCAATTGAAAAAACATTTTCTATTTGTGGGATTGATACATTTGCATCAATGCTTGATATATTAAGATCAGATTTTGGAACTATCAATGAATTGTACATAGCATTGTTTAGGATAATTACAGAATTTGCTGGTCGGTCAAGAAACATATCTACCGGATATCCGCCCTTTCCTTTAGCAACTTTAGCAAAGACCTGACCTGCTTCTTTTGTTATAGTAAAAGGTACATTCCATTCTATACCTGCACCATAACTTGATTGTCGAACTTCAGGTGGATCTACTCTGACGATATCTGAACCTTTCACAGCAACTTGGCCATCAATTCGTGCTTCATATACTCCTTGCTCTTGAAGAATCTTAATGACACTTTCTTCCTTTTCAGCGGAGGTCCCCGAAACTTCTACCATTATATTAGAGTCTCCCCAAGGTCTCACACTAACGTCAGATATACCAAGTCTATTCAACCTTAGCTCAAGTCTAGTTACGGTATCTTCCATAACATCCGCTGTTACCGGTTTATCAAGTTCTAAGGTGACAAGCGTTCCACCTTCAAGATCCAGCCCAGTTGAAATACCATTAAAGTATAGAGTTACAATTGACAATACGACCGCAGTTATTAACAAAAGTACCCTGCCATTCTTTAGGATTTTATTCATCTAGCTCACCTCCGGCCCTCCTTAAAGCATACCATTTCAAAACTCCAGCATTAAATATCCAGGTCATCATAAGATCCGCAATAAGACCAAATATTAGAACTATGGCAATATCGTCAATAACTTCTGAAGTTGAGAATAAATATAGAGAACTTAATGCAGCAAGAGTTGTAAATGTCATCATAAGTCCAGTTTTCATAGCATTTCTTACCTTTTGATTTACCGTATCCCCTTTCTCCTTTAGTACTCTTGTTGTAAGAAGAATATCTGTATCAACAGAATAACCAATTAACATTAAAATTGCAGCTATAGTATATCTTGAAAGTTCAATTCCTGCAATTGACATAAATGCTAGTGCAATAAGCATATCAGAAAATGCTGAAAAGACGACTGCAACGGAGGGTATTGGAATTCTAAATGCTAAAAAGACGACTATTGCCATAAAAAGAAATGCTAAAAGAATTGCTTGGGTACCCTGCTTTAAGAAAGATGCCCCTAAGGAGGGGCCAACGTTCTGAACACTTACTGCTGCATCAGGATATCTAGCATTAATGAGGCCAATTAACTTTGATGAATCGACATCGGGCCCCGTTTCTACTATAAAGCCTTCATCTATTGGGCTGTATATTGATCTTACTTTGATCGTAGAATCTCCTAGATTTGTGATAAGATAATTTTCAATATCTGGTGAATAGGAAATACCGTTTACTGTTGCAAGTGTTCCTCCCCTTAAATCAACACCCAAGTTGACTCCCATTGTTCCTAATATAATAATAGCGATTAATACTAATCCTAAAGGAATAAATATTAGTTTTTTATAATCATGTTTCGTAACATCAATTTTATCAAAAATTTTTTCGAAGGCTTTCATTAAACCCCCCAAAGGAAAACTCTTAAGAACTATTTAAATAACTTTGTATTATGGTTTTTGAGAGATTGGTCGTAATAGGATTACTTATGGTTATTATAGGCGTACTACTAATCTTTATCGCAACAGTTTTTTCTACATTTAAAGGAACTTCAGAAAGTAACATCGAAACTGGAGGGATATTGTTAATTGGCCCAATTCCAATTATTTTTGGAAACTCAAAGCCTCTAATAATACTATCAATTGGAGGAGCTATCCTCATGGTATTAGTATATTTTTTATTTTCAAGGGGTGATTTTTTATAATCCAAGAAAACGATAGAGTTTTACTCTTAGATCCTAAAGGAAAGAAATATCTTATTACAGTTACAAACAAAGTCTTTCATACAAACATTGGAAAACTTGATTTATCTGAGCTAATAGGAAAATCTTATGGGGACAAGATTAAATCTCATATGGGGAAAAATTTTTCAATATTAAAACCAAACTTGATTGATTTCATTTATATGATGAGAAAAATGCCTCAGACTATTAATCCAGATGATGCATGCCAGATAATTGCAAACACTGGTATATCAAGTGGAGACACAGTCGTTGAAGCAGGAGCCGGTTCAGGCGCAGTAACACTTCTTTTATCATACATAGTTTTCCCAGGAACTGTATATTCATATGATATTAACGAAAGTTTCCTAAAGGTGGCCAAGGATAATATTGATACGTATGGAAAAGGAAATGTTTCCTTTAAGCTAAAGGATATTTATGAGGGTATAGATGAGAAGGAAGTAGATCTTGTATCTCTTGACCTTCCAGAACCTTATCGGGTAGTTGGACATGCTTATGAAGCCTTAAGGGCTGGTGGATTTATTTTCTCTTTTTCTCCGTGCATTGAACAAGTTATTGATTTTAGAAGAGAATTATCTAAATATGATTTTACTGAAATTAAAACAATCGAATCCATAATTAGAGAATACGAAGTCAAAGAAAAAGGAACAAGGCCAAAAACAAGAATGCTTGGGCATACTGGTTATATGTCATTTGCAAGAAAAGCTTAGATTTACCACCAGACTTCCTTTTTACCGGCTAGATACCAAACAACATTTGATACAAAATGGAAGGCCCAAAGGAGAAACAAGTATTATTGCACCTGCCATAAAGTCAAGCTGATCTAAAATGGGGGCAGCATCTCCACTTTCAATATTTAATCGTCTCTTTATGAAACTACCAAAAATATCCCCTCCGATTGCACCTGCACCCATAAGAAATCCTCTCAAAAGCGCATACCAAAGAGATGGAAAAGGCAGAGCAATATGTTGCAATAGACTGATTATAATTCCCGCCAAAATTCCAACAATTGAACCTTTTATAGTCTTTCCTTTACCAAATAATCTTCTTCCATCAGAAAGAATTCTACCGCCATCAAGGGGAGGACCTCCTCCCCAAACTGCCGGTGCCATATTTGCTATGTAAGGAGGCAGTATAAACCAGATGATGTTGAATATCAAAATCGGCGTTATTTCGATCATAGCCTGTCTCGTTAGTTTTTTATAGCCAATGATTATGGAGTATTTAAACCTTATTAGTGGTGTCACTATGATCAAAACTATTTACTTTGAAGATAACAAGGTCAAATATATTGACCAGACCCTTTTGCCTTCTACATACAAAGTTGTTTCTTGTTCAGATGTAAGGGAACTTGAAATAGCAATTAAGACTCTAGCCATAAGAGGAGCCCCTGCAATTGGTGTCGCCGGTGCATATGGAATTGTTTTAGCTGCTTTAAGTTACAATGGTGATGATAAAGAAGAGTTTTTCAAAGTTATAAAAGACGGAGAAAAAATAAAAAATGCAAGACCAACTGCTGTTAATTTAATGTGGGCAGTAGATCGTATGATGAATGTTTTTTCAAGAATAAAAAATCAATCCATCGATGAAATAAAAAAAGAGCTTTTTTTAGAGGCTGAACGAATAAGAAAAGAAGATGCGGAGATTAATAGAAAAATGGGGCAACACGGGCACCCCCTTATTTCTACTGGAGACGGAGTCTTAACACATTGCAACGCTGGAGCACTTGCAACTTCTGAATATGGCACTGCACTAGGGGTAATTAGGGCAGCCGTTGAAGCAGGCAAAAAGATTAGAGTGTTCTCAGACGAGACAAGACCTTTGTTACAAGGAGCTAGACTAACTACTTGGGAACTGAATCAGGATAGAATTCCTGTTACTTTGATATGCGATAACATGGCTGGGATTTCTATGAGACGAGGATTAATCCAGAAAGTAATCGTTGGAGCTGATAGAATAGCAATGAATGGAGACACTGCAAATAAGATTGGTACATATCAAGTCGCTGTTTTGGCAAAGGAAAATAATGTCCCATTTTATGTCGCTGCACCTATCTCAACATTTGACCCTAAAGCAAGAACTGGTGACGATATACCCATTGAGGAAAGAAATAAAGATGAGGTAACACATATCCAAGGGATAAGGATAGCTACTGAAGGAATAGATGTATTTAATCCAGCCTTTGATGTGACTCCAGCAAAATATATTTCTGGAATTATAACAGAAAAAGGAGTATTAAAGCCACCATATGATAAGAGTATAAAGGAACTATTTTCCTAAATTCATTGCCTTTTTTTCTCTCCAAATAGATAATAAAATCTGAATTAATTATGAAGCCCTGGGCGGGGATTGAACCCGCGACCTCCTGCTTACCAAGCAGGCACTATACCACTAAGCTACCAGGGCATAAGATGTAGTTTTTGATATTATTATAAAAGGTTTATCTTTGTACTTGCTTTGTTGCATAATTCTACTCGAAACGACACTCATCTCTAACTTGTTTCTCCTTTATCTTTAGTTTTACACTAGCTGTTGCAGCTTGTCATACAGTATAAACTTCATCATCACTTCCTTTTGCGCCATGTCAAATCGCT
>LNGD01000003.1 GCA_001587675.1 Candidatus Methanofastidiosum methylothiophilum | reverse complement strand
ACAAATCAAAAATAATTTTTTAAATCCCAATCTCTTTCTTTATTCTTGAAAGATTTACTGATTCCGTTGAAGGATAATTATAGATTATTGTTCGAGGAGATTCATTATAAAAAGGGCGATCACATGAAGGACATCCTCTAGTTAAAAATATTTCTTCTTTTAAGTAAGACTTATCCTTTTCATCGAATATTATTCTTCCTTTATTAAAAGTCATATCTTCGTATCTTTTGATTTTTGAAGTAATAAGGTAATGTGCATATTGTATTCTTCTATAACTGACAACATCAGGTGGACCTATGCCAAAACAGTCAACTTTGCTAACAGGCGTGAATGAAAAAAGGGAAGGATAAATTTTCAAATCATAGAGTTTTTGGAAGGTATTTATCATTTCTTCCTCAGTTTCACCAAGTCCACTTATTAGATGACATATGACATTATAATCCCCAAATATCTCGGTTGCTTTTTTTAGACCAAACCAGGTCTTATCCCAATTGTAATATGGTTTAAAATTTTGAAAAATATCCTTTCTAGCGCAATCAAGCCCTATACCTACTTTATCCACATAGCCATATAGATTTTCTATTCCATTATATTCTTTTAATGAAAGAGAAACAGAAATCGGAATTGAATTAGAAAACTTTGAGGCTATTTCCTTTATCTCAGATAAAAAATTACTGTGATTTACAGTCTGGATGCATACGCGTTCAAAATTAGATTCTATTTTAGGTATTGCTTTTTCTAAATTGTAAGAATACCAAGGGATCCTAGATAGTTTGTTCTTATCCTTTGGTCTTATACAATAAAGACATCCTGCGTTACACTCTCCCTCCATCATCAAATAGCATGTTTTCTGGTCGTGTAATGGTGTCCCTTTTTTGTACCCAATTTTAACTGCCGATCCCAGAGAGAGTAAAACATTCATAAAAATCATATTGCGCTATTGTTTAACAATAATACCGAAAGCTTTATATACTAATGATACAATAATAGTATATAATCATGAGCACCATTATTAAACATTGATTAATGGTGTTGCTCATCTTTTTCCTCCATTTTCCCTCCAGGGGGGTCGTCAAAAAGCCCCCCTACTATAAAGTATCCATATATTTCTTCCATTCTTCTTTTCCAAATCGTTTTTCCATGATTTCAAATTCGGATAAAAAGGCGGATTCAAGGTCTACATTAAACGAATTCGCAAGTTGCATTAAAAGAGACAATATTTGGCCAAATTCTCTCTTTAGATTTTCATAACTAGCATCTTTATCATTTCCCATGCCACCTTTCTTATATCCATCCTTGTAGAGTATGTATTCTCCAACTTCTGAAAGTTCCTCATAAAGATGTATCAGCACCAAAGAAGGAGGAAACTTTTCCCATCCACGCTCTTCACAAAAGATACGATCCTTTTTTTGTAACTCACTTAAATCCAAATAATCACCTTCCAACAAGATAAGTAGAAGTTGCATCTTCGATTACAATATCCTTAAACTCCCCTACCTTTGCATCGTCAACTATAACTGGTTTATAGTTATATATTCTACCGGTGAATGTTCCATCAATGTTTTTCTCTGTTATGAGCGCTTTGAAATCTCTTCCAATATACGTCTGATTAATTTCAAATGATATCTTTTTTCGTAATACATTCAATTTTCTAGATCGCTCTTTGACAATCCAAGAAGGAATCTGTTTCAACTTAGTTGAAGGTGTTCCGGGACGGGGTGAAAATCTCGTTAGATTAATTTTGTCAGGTCTTATTTTTTCAACAAGCTTTAATGTATTTTCAAATGCAGCGTCGTCTTCAGTTGGGTATCCAACTATAATATCTGTACATAGATAAAGATCTTTTATGTTCTTTCTGAAAAGTGAAACAGTTGAGATATAATCCTTTATTGTATGATCTCTTCTCATATCAGAAAGAACTTTATCATCCCCTGACTGGACTGGGACATGAAGAAATCTATACATATGAGGGTCATTGTAAATAGGAACTAGTTCATTTTCAAAAGATTTAATATGATTTGGATTGGCCATTCCTAGCCTTAGCCGAAATTCCCCATCAATATCAATGACACGTTTCAATAGAGTGACTAAATTTGTATCTATGTCAACTCCATATGCTGCCGTGTCCTGTGAAGTAAAAAGAATCTCTCTGTATCCTTTAGATAAAGCATCCTTTACCTCACCTATGATTTCCTCTATTGGGAAACTATGTACGCTGCCCCGAGCAAATCTTGTACAACAAAAGCTACATCGCCCTACGCATCCTTCTGAAATCTGGACTATAGCAGAAGTGGATTCATCCCTTATTTTTTTAAATGCAGTTTTTGGTCCCAATCTTCTGTTGTCTTCAGAGAGATAAACTTTTTTTTCGTCGGCAAAGACTACTTCTTGTATCCTATCAATATCATGAGGGCCAATTATTCCGGATACATTTTTATCAATTACATTCAAATTAATTTTGGGGAGACATCCTGAAACTATTACCTTTTTGTTAATAAGAAGCAATGATATCCTTTCAACAATCTTTTTTTCGGTTTGCCCTTTAACTCCACAGGTATTCACTATTACAATATCGGCTTTATCAATCGAATCTACAAGAAATTCTTTTAGCAAATATTTAATTATCTCGCTGTCACCTTTATTTTGGGTACAGCCATAAGTTTCAACAAAAATCTTAGGTTGCATTTTATTAAACTCTACCCTATGGAATTAATTATTGAAGGCAAGAGTTGAATTATAATATACACAATAAATATTACGATTAATATCTCTAAGATCTTCTTAGCGTAATCAAATCCCACTCTTAAAATAACTAAAATAATCAATATGCCTATTTCATTGACAGCGCCTTCAGGGACAAATCCATCAGTCAGGGCAGAGATCTCTTCAGCTATGAATTCGCTAAACGATAGTATTGCTTGAACAACGTTTATAACAAACTGCCCTATGTCCATAATTGTAAAAATAAAAACTCACTTAAAAGTTTTGCCGTATTATATAGTTATAAGAATTCATAATAACGAATTTGAATTTCAATAAAATATATAAGATCTAATAATCCCCATGGCCAATAATAAGGAGATAGTATCAATGTCAATTTTAAACTTAGTTAGAAAAAATCCTAAATTAATAGCAGGTACTCTGATTTTCCTTGCAGGCACTATTGCAATTATGGGAATAATCACAGCTGAAATTTTCTATCCATCAGGCTATACTACATCAAATAGTGAAATAAGTGATTTAGGCTCTACCCGGCCCCCAAATAGTGTGATTACGCAGCCGTCTGCTACCATTTTCAATTCAACAATGATTATAACGGGTATCTTGACCTTGATTGGCGCATACTATACTTTCCTAGTATACAAGAAATATATTTTCAACATTCCATTTAGCTTATTTGGAGTAGGTGTATTGGGTGTTGGAATATTTCCTGGAAATATTGCAGTTTTACACCCAATATTCGCTTTGATAACTTTTATTTCTGGAGGAATTGCAGCCATTACTTCTTCAAAAGTATTGGACTCACCTTTCAGATACATTTCAATTTGCCTTGGAGTAATTGGGCTCTTCTTTCTTTTCACCGCAGAATTCTTTATCCCAATACTAGGCGATGGCGGAACAGAGAGATGGGTTGCATATCCAATAGTCATGTGGTTAACTGGATTTGGAGCATATCTCTTGGGGAATAATTCAAACACATTAAATAAAAGAAATTAGAAAAAATAACAATATATTTTATTTTTTATAATATTTTTTCCATAAGTACCTTGGGATTTTCTTTGACCACCTTCAATGCATCATCATCTGAAAGTCCTGCCCCTAAAGCAATTTTATACGCAAACTCCTGAGTAATCAAATTTCCCGGTGAATGTGTATCTGTATCCAAAATGAAGTTTTCTCCTAAAGATGCAACTCTTCCGTTACCAATATTGTGGCCACCTCTTGCTGTAATTTCAAGAAATATATCAGAGTTATTAGCAATTTTTGCATCCTTCTCATCGATTATCCCTGGATGAGCAAGTATATCAACTTCACCAGATTCTATTGCACTCCTATTTGTTCCTGGCATCACGGGCTCAACTGGTGTTTCCCCGTGAACAACTACAATTTTTGCTCCAAGTTTTTTTGCCTTAATCGCCAATTTTTTTATTGTTTCAGGTGGAACGTGTGTAATCTCAACTCCTGGAATTACGGTAATATCCCAATACTGATTAAGCTCTTCTGAAACTCTGGCAATGTTTGGGACGATAAACTCAATGTTAGAAGCGTCAACATGATCAGTCAGTGCTATTGCTTTGTGGTCTAACGCTCTTGCACGTCTTACAAGCTCAGTTGGTATCAATTCTCCATCTGAAAAAATTGTATGTGTGTGAAAATCATATCTCCTTCCTAAATCCATAAAATCACTTCCTTCTCTTTTTCAATTCCTCCAATAATGTTTGAAGTTTTATATCTCTTTCAACTAACAAAACGAATAAGTGATAAATAAGATCAGATGTTTCTTCTACTGTCCTATCCTTTTCTTGGGAAAAGGAAATTATTACTTCACTTGCCTCTTCTCCTATCTTTTTTAATAGAAGATTTTTATCTAGAAGCAATTTAGTAGTGTAGGAATCATTAGGAAGTTCCTTTTTTCTTGTTTCGATTAATTTGTAAAGTTCATCTAGAATGTATAGGCCACCTTCAAAAGATTTTTCACTTTTTACAGCACCATCGATTGTTCTAAAATAGCATGTTGGATATCCTTCATGACAAGCTGCACCTATCTGCTCAACTAAAATCAAGAGTGAATCAGCATCGCAGTCGTATCTAACTTCTTTTACCTTCTGAATATTCCCTGAGGATTCTCCCTTAAACCAGAATTTCTGTCGACTTCGTGACCAGAAGCAAGTGCGCCCTGTTTCTAAAGTTTTCTTTAGGGAATCTTCGTTCATATATGCCATCATCAAGACTTCCTTTGTATTTACATCCTGAACAATGGCGGGAATAAGTCCTTTTTCATCCCACTTAAGATTAAAATTACTCATAATCTAACCGAAACATTTTTTGATTTAAGGTATTCTTTTACCTTCTTTATTGAATGCTCTTCATAATGAAATATGGAAGCTGCAAGTGCTGCATCGGCCTTACCTTTAGTCAAAGCATCATATATGTGTTCTGCGTTACCTGCGCCACCTGAAGCAATAACTGGGATTGTAACTGCTTCTGAAATTGCCTTTGTTAACGGTAGGTCATAGCCATCTTTAGTTCCATCGGAATCCATGCTTGTAAGAAGAATTTCCCCACATCCAAGACTTTCAGCTTTCTTTGCCCATTCGACTGCGTCTATGCCTGTTGGTTTTCTTCCTCCATGAGTATATACTTCCCAGCTGTTTTTCTTCTTTTTTGCATCTATTGCAAGTACTATGCATTGACTACCAAAGATTCTAGATGATTCTTTTATTAAATCGGGATTTTGAACTGCAGAGGTATTAAGGCTGACTTTATCGGCACCAGCCCGCAATATTGCCTTTATATCCTCGATATTTCTAAGTCCTCCGCCCACTGTAAAAGGGATAAAGACAACATCTCCAGTCCTTTCAACTACATCAACCATTATATTCCTTTTATCGGATGAAGCTGTGATATCTAGAAACACGAGCTCATCGGCACCTTTCTCATCGTAAAGCTGTGCCATTTCAACTGGGTCTCCTGCATCTCTAATATCGACAAATTTTATACCCTTTACAACTCTACCCTGATCCACATCAAGGCATGGTATAATTCTTTTTGCGTGCATCAAATCACTCCTTTTGTTGAAAGTAAGTCAATCCTCTCATTAAATGAAGTTGCCATCAATAGAGCCTTCCCAAAAGATTTGAACACTGCCTCCATTTTGTGGTGGTCATCTTCACCGTAAAATTCTTTCACGAATAGATTTAACGGAACTTTCTGGGCAAATGAATCTAGGAAATGTAGGAATAGATCAGGTGAAACTTCTTCTATCTTATCGAATTTGAAATTTAAATCAAATTTTGTATAGTGCCTTCCGCCTATATCAAGCGAAGCCATAACTAGTGAATCGTCCATAGGAACTACTGCCCATCCAACTCTATTGATGCGTTTTTTATCACCAATAGCTTCTGCAAAGGCCATTCCCAATGCTATGCCTATGTCTTCAACTAGGTGGTGAGTGAGGTCCCCTTCAGCTTTCAACTCAATGTCAAAAAGACTGTACCTAGAAAAAGTTTCAAGCATGTGATCAAAAAATTTCTTTGATGTTGAAATTTTATATTTACCCTGCCCATCGATATTTAATTTAATTTTAATATCTGTCTCTTTTGTTTTTCTTTCAATCTTTGATTCTCTCAAAAATAATCACCCGAAAACTTGCCTTACTTCCTTTAAATCAATTTTATTAGTGTAAATTGCTGTTCCAACTACAGCTTTCTTAATTCCAATTTTATCAAGTTCTTTAAGATTATCAATTGATGATATACCCCCAGATGCAATTATCTCTACATTCGTTAAGGATAAAATCTTTTTGTATAATTTTGTATCTGGGCCCTTCATTCTTCCTTCAACACCAATGCTTGTGATTAGGTATGAAGAGGCATATTCTTCTAGAGATCTAATTGCATCATAAATGCTTAGTCCAGAACCCTCTGTCCACCCTGAAATGGAAATTTCTTCCCCTTTAACATCCAAAGCTATGATCACTCGCTCTTTTCCGAATTCCTCTTTTATCTTTTTCAATAGCTCAAGATTCTGAATTGCTGAAGTTCCTATTATTAATTTGTCCGCTCCTGCTTCAATTAATTCCCTAAAGACCTCAATGCTCCTTATCCCGCCGCCAACTTCAGCAGGTAGTTTGACTTCAGAGAGAATCTTCTTAATGATGTCCCTATTGATGCTTGTATTATATATGGCTGCATCTAAATCTATCAAATGTAAATAATCGGCATACTCTGCCCACATCTTTGCTATTGTCAGAGGATCAGCATCTTCAAATACCTTATTTTCTGGATTTCCACCGACAAGTTGAACGCATTTCCTATTAAGGATGTCAACTGCAGGTAATACTTTCATATTGTGCTCTCCACGATACTTATGAAATTCTTAAGGAGTTTTAATCCAGACTCGCCACTTTTTTCAGGATGGAACTGTGTACCATAAATAAAATCTTTTGCAACAATTGAGGGAAATTTTATCCCATATTCAGTTTCTCCTAAGATGTAATCGGGGCTACAGAAGGGTGCATATGAGTGAACAAAGTAGAAGTATGATTCATTTTTTATCCCAAGTAAAAGAGGATCGTCATCCAAGAACTCAACGCTGTTCCATCCCATATGTGGAACTTTAAGTCCTTCCGGAAGTTTCTTAACCGACCCAGGGATGAAATCTAACCCTTTAAAAAATCCATTTTCTTCACTGTCTGAGAATAACATCTGCATCCCAAGACATATCCCGAGTAAAGGTTTCTCCTTAACTTCTTTGCCTAGTATTTTAATAAAAGGTGCTAGATTCTTCATTCCATCTTCAAATGCTCCGACCCCAGGAAGGATTAATCCATCACAGTCAAAATCTTCCTCTTTATCAATAAAGATTGGTTCAGTCTTTAGAAATCTAAATGCTTTATAAACGCTCTTCAGATTACCCATGCCGTAGTCAATAATTCCAATTTTAACAGCCATCGAATATCTCCCTTAGATTAGTTATGAATTTTACGCATTCTTCGTATGATCCTACTGTTACCCTAAGATATTTTTTTCCTTCAAAGTATCTTATTAATATTCCCCTCTTAAGGAGCTCCTGGTATATCATCTTTGGATCTTCTGCTTCAAATAGTATGAAATTTGCACTTGACGGGATTGGATTTATCCCTTTAATCTCCTGCATTGATCCATAAAGGTATTTTCTGTTTTCCTTTATTTTCCTAACAGATACTTTCATGAAATCTTCATGCTTAATTGCCAAGTCAATGACACTCATAGATATTGTATTCATATTATAAGGAAGAATAACCTTACTCATTGATTCGACCAAAGTTTCAGATGAAACGCAGTATCCTGTTCTAAAGCCTGCAAGTCCAAATGCCTTTGAGAATGTTTTCATAACTATAAGATTGTCATAGTGGTCCAATAAGTGGAGTCCTGACTGGTCTGAGAATTCACTGTATGCTTCATCCAAGATGACAAGTATACCTGTGTCCAAAATTTCCTTTATCTCTTTTTCTGAGTACTGGACACCTGTTGGATTATTTGGACTACATATAATTATCATCTTAGCATTTTTTGATTCGGAAAGAATATTTTCTAGAGGAAGGGTATAATCAAGATTAAGTGGAAGCACGATAGGAAGTCCAGAATAAATTCTTGTTATGACCGAGTAAAGGGAGAATGTTGGTGCAGGTATCAAGACCTTATCCAATGTAGAAATAAATGCTTTTCCAATTGTATCAATAATCTCATCGCTGCCGTTTCCTACCAGTACATTTTCTTTTTCAAATCCAAGGTAATCGGCAATCCTACCTCTTATGTAAGAGTTTGTGACTTCGGGGTACCTATTTATGGGCATCTCAAGAATATTCTCATGCAAAGTCCAAAGTATTGCTTCGTTCTTCCAAGGAAGTTCATTTGCATGTAATCTTATAATATTTGTATCTGATACTGATACTTCGGAGGAGTATGGTTCAAGGGTATCCAATAAATCTCTATCAAACTTACTCTTCATTTTCAAACCTCACTTTGACAGCTTTTTCGTGTGCATATAATCCTTCAGATCTAGCAAGCGTTGAAACAGTATTCTGGTATGTTTTTAATCCGTCCTTTGAAACATATTGAAATGTGAATTTTTTTAGAAAGTCATCTACTGATAGACTTGAATAAAATCTCGCATACCCTGAAGTAGGCAATACATGATTTGTTCCAGTTACATAATCGCCCATCGCCTCTGGTGAGTAATCACCAAGAAACACTGAGCCCGCATTTTTTATTTTAGAGAGAACTGAGAAAGGGTCAGGTATCATTATCTCTAAGTGTTCAGGTGCAAAATTATTCGATAGTTCAATTGCTTCATCTATTGATGAGACAATAAAAATGCCCCCTCTTTTCAAGGATTCTTCAAGTATTTCCTTTCTAGGGAGTATTTTGAGTTCACTTTCAATTTCCTTAACTACTTTTTCTGCAAGGGTTCTTGATGTTGTCAATAAATAAGATGAAGCTAGTGGATCGTGTTCAGATTGCGCAAGCATATCTAAAGCAATGAATCGTGAGTTAGAATCTTTATCTGCAATTATCATTACTTCACTTGGGCCAGCGGGAAATTCTGTAGGAGTCTCCACAAGTTTTTTTGCCATTGCTACAAATTTGTTACCTGGTCCAACTATTTTTGAAACTTTTTTTATTGTATCGGTTCCGTATGACAGTGCTGCAATAGCCTGCGCACCCCCAACTTTGTATATTTCATCCACGCCTGCTATATCAGATGCCACCAATACAGCATCGTTACATCGGCCATCTTTGTTTGGGGGCGTAGTTACCACTACTCTTGGAACACCACATATCTTAGGGGGAATCGATGCCATCAAAACTGTTGACGGGTATGCGGCTCTTCCTCCTGGAACATAAACCCCTACGCTATCTAAAGGTAATATTATCTGTCCAGAAGTTATACCTTTTTTTTCAAATAAAAAGGATTGAGGAAGCTCTCTTCTGTGAAAGTCTTCAATGTTTTCGGCAGAAGTTTCTAGCGCTTCAATAAGCTCAGTGTCAACATTATCATAAGCCTCTGCTATTTCATCCTGATTTACTATGAAATCATCTATTTCAACGCCGTCAAATTTTTTCGTATATTCTTTAAGTGCCTGATCACCTCTTTTTTGAACATCTAAGAGGATAGATTTAACATATCCATCGTCATCTAACAGCACTTTTCTTTGATTATTTTTTTCCATTAAATATGTTCCATTATCATAAATTTCTATCAATTTATTCACCGGCCTTATTGATATTAATTAATAATTCAGTCATGTGAATTTTATGTTCTGGAATGCCCATAATTTTCATCCTTTTACATTTTTCTACAAGTTTTAAATTTCATAATCTCTCTTTTTTATCAATGGCCTTTTTAGCATTAACAATACCTCTGCCAAAGGCTAGTAATTATGATGGAAAGTATATGACATAATAATAGAAGAAACAAACACAACTTTTACATTAATAATCTTCATATACTCCACATAAATTATTTAAGAAATCAATTTTTAAGCATTTGGGTATTACAAAGAGAAAGTTTTAAATAGGGAATTAATCCGATTTAGAAAGAAGCGGTCATAGTGTAGTGGCCTAGCACCTGAGCCTTCCAAGCTCAAGACGCGGGTTCGAATCCCGCTGACCGCACCAATTTTATTTTGTCTATTTTATAATAAGTCTATTTTTAAGTCTAGAAAATATTATAATGAATTAGATACTATGCCAATTTTATTCTTTCTCTCGCCTTTTCCTGATATGCATCATAAAATTATCATGAGAGTTGTTATCAATAGAATCTATAAACTTCATTTTGTCTACCATTTCTTTTAGCCTTTCAGTATAGTCAGCGATATAATCTATTTCTAAACTAATAGTCTTATTTTTTTTAGAAGTTTCTATCCAGCTTCTTAGTTCAGAAATCCCCATTGCACAGTCTTCTATATCTCTAAGCTTTTCTTCTTCAAGCGGTTCATTCAAAGCTTTTATTGACCTTTCTAGAATTTCATGGCAGTTTTTAGATATGGCAAATATTTTTTCATTTATGTCTTTATCCTTTGGAATATCTGCATCTTTATCAATGTAATCAAACTCTTCACTGCTCTTTTTTAGATTTGAAAGAAGAAATTCTTTGATATTCTTTTTTTCAGAGGTTTTCTTCGAAGAACTAGAATAATTAGAAATTGAATCCACCTAACCGTTATAGAGATATAATGCTCTTTTATATTATTTTAAAGATGATCCAGAATATAAATATTTTTGTAAAATATGCTTTATTTTATCCAAAATAATTTCTCTTTAAACAATGTTATGAGGTGACAAATCTAATAAAAAATATATTTTATATAATATATGCAAAATTGAATAATGCATCTTATCAGATATAGTTTTTTAAGAATTTTCTTGTTTCTTCTGTATCCATCCATCCTTGATCAAGCTCTCTCAATAGTTTTTCGATTCTAGCTACTTGCCTAATAACAACGTCTTTTGTCTTTTCATCCCCAACATTTACTTGCACAAAACCACTTATAATAGCTAGGGGATTCCTTATGTGGTCTATTAAATGTGCAAAATATTCTAGATTTTCATCAAGCTGTTTTCGAGTTTTTATATTCTCAGTGATGTCCATTACTAGATTTATATAACCTTTAGAAATATCATTAACATCCAATGGACTAGCTCTTATGTAGAGATCCAAAATTTTTCCATTCTTAATTTGACACTTAGTTTCTACATCTTCAAATTCTTTTTCTCTTGGAATTTTATATAATATACGCCCAACCCTTTCATACTCTTCATCAGACAAATAAAGCAATCTTGGGGATTTCCCCAATAGCTCATCCATTGAATAACCAGTAATCTCTTCCATGGACTTATTAGACCATACAAATTTTCTGTCTTTTAAGAGATTGATGCCTATTGGAGCAGCAGATAAAATACTTCTTAAAGTTTCTTCCCTTTCCTGTAATTCTTTTTCAGCTAATTTTCGATATGTAATGTCTTCTGCTACTTTTACATAATGTGTTATTTTTCCTCCTTGTGTTTTAAAAGGTGCTATAGATGCGAGTTCCCAATAAGAATCTCCATTCTTTTTTTTATTCTTAAATTCTCCATGCCAGTCTTTACCTGAAGAGATAATGCCCCATATTTCTTTGTGTTTTATTTTAGAGAAAGGTTCACCACTTAAAAAAGAAACATTTTTTCCTATAACTTCAGAATTGTTATAACCAGTTATTTCAAAAAACTTAGGATTTACATATTCTATATTCCCTTTATCATCCGAGATAATAACAATTGCAGGGCTCTGATTTACGGCGTTGAGCAATAATGTTTTTTCTTCCTCAAGTTTTTTTCTTTCTGTAATGTCTTTAGCAAAACCCAAAAATTCATTATCAGAAAGTTTAACAGCCTCGACTATCCAATATCTTTTTTCTTCTCCTTTTTTTAAAAAAGATATTTCTACAGAAGATTTTCCTTCATTTACAACTTTTGCAAAAGAATTAGCCGCTTTCTCTTTGTCCTCATCGGGTATTAAATCAATTAAATTAATTTTAAGAAGTTCTTCTCTAGTATATCCAGTAATTTCACAAGCGGCTTTATTAACATCGATATAATTACCTTTTGAATCGGCTATAAAAATGCCATCTGGTGCATTTTCTACATAACTTCTAAACTTTTTTTCACTTCTTTTAATAGATTCTTCCATTAATTTTCTTTTAGATATCTCTCTTGCAACTATCGAGATTGAAGATAGTTCCCCATTGACATAGATTGGGGAAGTGCTTATCTCGAATGGTATTAACTCGTTGTTTTTTGATATAACTTCGATTTCATATCTTGGAAGCTCCTCTATTCCTTTAAACCTAAGTTCTATTCTTTTTTTGGCTTCAGTATAAGACCTTGGAGAAAGAATTTCTTTAATATTCTTGCCAATCAGGTCAACATCTTTATAACCCGTATGGACTTCAATGCTTTTACTCATAAAAGTAATAGTTCCATTTAAATCCATAAGGCAAACTATGTCCTCAGTATTATCAAAAATCAGCTTATATCTCTCTTCATTTTCTTTTATTTTTTTGGTTAATTCATTGTTTTCAGTAATCTTTTTTTCTAGAAGAATTATTTTTTTCTCAAGCTGTCTTGCCAAGCGTTCAGAATAAATCTTCTCAACATTATTTTCTTTTTCAAATAAGTATTCTCTTACCTTTATTTTCCCTTCTTTCAATTTATCAAAATAGTCATTAATGATTTTGATAAACACATCATACTCTATTGGTGTTTCTATATAAAGATCTGCACCTAATTTCAATGCAAATTCTCTGTCTTTATTTTCTGTATAGTTAGCAGAATAGAAAACAAATGGAATATTTTTAGTTTTAGAATCACTTTTTAATGTTTTACAAAGTTGAAATCCATCCATTTCAGGCATTAAGATATCGGATATAATCATATCATACTTTTTATTTGCCAATAATTCAAGAGCTTCTTTACCATTGGAAGCACGGGTAACAATATAGTTATTCGAAGTTAGTATTCTCTCTTGAAGATATCCAATTTCTTCATTATCTTCTACAACTAATATTTCCAATAATATCCCTCAAATATTTTTATTTTAAAAACTCTGCAATTTGATAAATGAATTTTTCAGGATCAATTGGTTTCTCAATATACCCTGTGCATCCTGCTTGAAGTGCTTTTTCTTTATCCCCTACCATTGCATATGAAGTCAATGCAACTATTGGAATTGAGTCACCAACCGTCGATTCTCGTATCTTCTTTGTTGCTTCAAGACCATTTATATCCGGCAATTGTATGTCCATTATAATAAGATCAGGTTTTTCCTCAATTGCTTTTTTTATTCCCTCATTACCTGTGTTAGCAAAAATTGTGGAGTGGCCATTTTTCTCTAGGATATATTTTGTAAGGTAAAGATTATTTTCATTGTCCTCTACTATAAGTATTTTTCCCATATTTATTCATCTCTTTCTTTTAATGGCATGATAATTGTAAATATACTGCCTTTTCCATATTCACTTTCTAAAGATATATTACCTTTCATAAGTATTAATAATTTTTTTACAAGATGCAGGCCCAATCCTGTACCTTCAACTTTTTTAGTCAGTTTTTCATCTAATTGTTGAAACGGCTCGAATATTCTGCTGAGGTCTTCTTTTTTTATTCCAACTCCTGTATCAATAATTCTAATTTCAATATTATTTTTATCCAATACCTCACCTATAATTTTTACACCGCCCTCATTTGTATATTTTATTGCATTACCTACAAGGTTAATAATAATCTGTTTAAATCGTCTCTTATCGTTATATATTGTAACATTTTCAGGTATTATGCTTTCAATTTTTAGATTCTTATCTTTTGCAATTGCATCAAATGTCGAAATTACATCTTCGATTACTTCTTTCAAGTCAAAATTTTCACAATCAAGTTCAAGTTTTCCAGCTTCAATTTTTGAAATATCTAATATATCGTTTATTAAACTTAAGAGATGTTGTGAACTTTTTTTAATAATTCCTAATTGCTTCTTTTGTTCTTCATTTAGATCTCCAGCTAGTCCTTGTAACAAAATACCAGTAAAACCTATTATAGAATTTAAAGGTGTCCTAAGTTCATGACTCATACTTGATAAAAATATTGATTTCAGTCTGTCAGCTTCTTCTAGTTGCTTATTTGCTTTATACAATTCTTCTTCGGCTTTCTTCCTTTCAGTTATATCTGTTCCAACAGAAAGAATTCCTGTTAGAACTCCATTTTCATATATTGGCTTATTATTCCAGTATACCCAGATTCTTTCTCCATTTTTCTTTATGTTTTCATTTATACTAATGGAATATTTATCCGGATCATTTAATATTTCGTTAGCTAAATTTTCTAAATTCTTACCATTCGATTCTATTCTAGGCAGTATTGTTTCAATCCAAGTTTTACCTTTTAATTCATGTTCTTCATAACCAAAGAGTTTCAGTCCAAAATCATTCATTGAAATAATTCTTCCCTCTTTGTCAAATTTTGCTAGAATACTGTTGGCATTTTCAACAAGTTCCCTATATTTTTCTTCGCTTTCTTCTAATAATTCTTCCGCCTTTTTACGAGAAGTAATATCAATAATAACGCCCACAATTGCTTGGAGATTCTTATTCTCATCCATTATGGCTGATGCAGATACATCTCCCCAAAAAATACTTCCGTCTTTTTTCTTGAATCTTTTCTCTAAAGAATATATATCTATATTTCCATTAACAATACTATTAAGATTCTTTAGAGTTATTTCAATATCCTCTGGAAATGTAAAGTCTAAGATACTTTTGCCTATTAATTCACTCTTATTGTAGCCAAACATTTCTGCCAATCTATCATTTAAGTCAATAAATTTGAAATTCTTATCTAATAAATCAATTCCTGCAGCAGCGTTATTGTATATAGATTCAAATTTTGATTTGCTTTCTAACAATAATTTATCAGTGAGTTCACGATATTTCTTCTGACTTTCCTTTAATGAATTTTCTGCACTAACTCTATGGGCAATTTCTTCCTGAAGGTCTTCTATTGCTTGATTAAGATGATTTGTTCGCTTCTTCACCTCTCTTGATAGTATCATGCTTACAGTAACAAAGATTATTAAGACCAAAAATATAGCCACTATCAGAGTCTTTAACCATTTTGGGAATACTTGAACTTCTTTTACAGAATAGATTGGCATATACTCATTTATACTCGAATAGTATACAGAATTATGATCATCTTTTAAAATCTTTAAATGATAATCTATTTTTTCAATCAAATATTGATTTTGTGGGCTTGCTTTAGGAAATCCAAAAAGTAATTTAATTGGCGAATATATTAATGGCGATTTAGCCAGTTTTAGATTATTCTGTAATTCAGATTCGTAAAGTCTTGTTAAAATACCTGCGTCAACACGTTCTTCTTCAATTAATCTAATAACTTCGAGATAATCATTTACCTCTACAAAAGTACAATTGAGATCAAAATTTTCCATCAAGTTTTTGATTCCATTTGGCCCAACGTAATAGATATCCCCTTTAACAACTGCAATTCTTTTGTATTCCAAATCAAGGAAAGATTCTATTTCTAAACTAGGCCTAGTGTACACTTGAGCCCAATTAGGGAATACAGTTTCGTTAGAAAATTCTGTATATGTAGCCCTTTCTGGAGAATATGCAACTGCAGTTAAGATATCTATTTCTTTGTCTTTAATTCGAACAAGACCTTCATTTAATGTTCCATAAACATATTCGATTTCCCATCCTTCCTTAGCGGCAATGTAACCCAATATGTCTGCATATAATCCTTTAACATTTCCGTTAGTATCCCTAAATATCAAAGGTTCGTCTTCGTATAAACCAACTTTAAGCACTAATTTTGAAGAATCTCCAGTTATAACAGAAAACAAAGGAAGAAATAAAAAAAGACAAATAATCATTGATATAAATACACAATTATTCATAAGCCTCATTTTAATTCTTCCTATAAGGATTAATTAATCAAAATCTTAGTCCATATAATATAGGAAATCTTAAATATAAAATTAACTGTGTTTATTAATTGAGTGAATAGAGTATTATTGGAATAAATGATGATAAAGCTATCAAAAACATGGAAAATAAAATTAATTTATCAATTTCAAAATCTATTTTTTGAGATTTTTTAATTATGTATTGTATAAGAATTAGAAAGATACAATAGATTGGCAGAATCAAATATATGTAACTTAGTTTATAAGTAATAAATTTTTGCCAAACAAGTGTTCCCGCGATACCTGCTGCTAGAGAAAACAGCATAGACAAGGTTAAAGTTTTCTCCGGCCCGATCAATACGGAAATACTTTTTTTCAAAACTAATCTATCTGATTCGATATCGGGTATTCCTGCTAGCAAAACACCTGCTAATGAAGAAAAAAATATTGGCACGGAGATAAATAAAATTTCAACATTATCAAGAATACCTTTCTGAAAAACATATCCACAACTAAGAACATAAAACCCATGAATAAAAGCCACGTCTATCTCACCCAATCTCCGGTAAGAAAGTTTTAAGGATGGGTTAGTGTATCCGGAACTGCCCCAAAAGAAATATTACCTGTTTCGAATAAGAAGTCACGAAAAATAGATATGGGCTTAAAATAATAAGACAAATAATGACAAACAAAATTATTATCTTTAACTCTTTGATTGAAATCTTATTCTCAACTAACATTCTTGAACCGCCAGTAAATCTTTTTACATTTTTATTTAGCTTATCTGCTTCAATATCATAATACTCATTTGTTAAGACTGTAGCGACTTCAATTAAAAAAAGAATAAAATAGCCAACTATATAATTTTTCAAAATAAAAAAATCATTATACTTGAAGGATATTAAAGTGCCTAATGAGTAAACAATAAATGGCATTGAGTAGAATTCCAATCTCATTAACTTAATCAAAGACTTTGCTTTTCCTATCACAAAATGAATTTATGTTAGTCTCTTTTATCATTTGTTATAATATGCTGCCAATTATCAAAGAAACAGAGTATAGTGCCATTGAAAGGTGGTATAAAGGCAATATTTTAATCCCGTTTTTTGGAGTTGGATCTTTTACTAATGTATAAGATGCGAAAGAAAGTAATCCAAAGGGTATTAGAAACCCAATTAGAGTAATTCTAGAAAGTATCAAAAGAAATGAGAGGGTAGTTATAAAATGGATAATATTACATGCTAAAATCCATTTAATCGTTCCTTTAATATCATAAAGAACCGTAATTGTATTCAATTTTTTAGCAATATCATTATTGATATCAATAAGATCATTTAATCCCAAGTGAGACAAAGCTAGCGGATAAAAGAAAAGAAAGTACATTAAAGCAGTTATATCTGGTGCTCCTACACACAAATATCCAGCTACTGGAAAAATAGCAAAGTCAGTTCTACCTATGATTTGTGCTATAGGAAATTTCTGATTTCTTTTTTTAATTTGATAAAAGTATTCTGCTAAATAACAGTAAAAATAGATTAATAATACATAGAGTGAATTAGGGGGTGGAAGCGTTAAAATTAATGCTACAGTAATAAAGAAAAATAGTAAAAATAACTGAAGAGCGTCAGTAGAAGAAATTGTTCCTTTAGGGAGTGGTCTAGCTTTAAACGGCCGCCAGTAATTAGTAAGCAGGTCGTTCTCAACATCTTTTTTATCAATATCTCTGTCAACATAATCATTAAGTATCATTCCACCTTCAAAACCAAAAAGCCCGATCAATATGGCTTTAATCAAAATACCCCAAGAGAAGATCTCATAATTTTGAAATGCCAAAAATAGTCCAGAGCAAAATATCAAAGGCCACGCAAACATGAAGTGAGCTCTTGTGAGGTCAAGTATAGACTTAATGCATTGATTCATAGATCCTCGAGATAATCTCATATAAAATGTTTAGATTACTTACTTTTAGTTTTAGCTAGATAATTATTATTTTTTTGAATAAATAAAATATGAAGCCAATAATATCAATGTAACTATTATCCCACCTATAAAAATACTTGAGTTGAAAAAAAATCCGTATATGGGATCTGAAGAACTGGTAGAAGGCAGTCTAAAAGATCCGACAAGAGAAGTCAAAAGTATATAACCTACAACAATGAAGGGAATAAATCTACCCAATCCTGTATTCTTTGGCCTTCTTCTAGGGGGTTGGTCAAAATTATCCATACTATATCCTCTAATTACAAGTTTATAAGTGTTTTAGTATTTAGAAAAATTAACCTTTAATTGATCTTAAAGTAATAATAAAAACAGCTCCTTTTGGTTTATTTTCTTCTACTGAAATTGTACCACCATACCTCTCAATTGTTTTTTTAACAATGAAGAGCCCAAGTCCACTGCCTTTATTTTCACCAAAACTAGCACCTTCTTCAAAGATATGCTCCATTACGGAAGAAGGTATGCCTTTTCCATAATCAATGATTTTTATTTTAGAAATACTTTTCTTAGAACTTATTTCAACTTTAATTCTATCTGTTTTACCATGAATGATTGCGTTTCTCATAAGATTCTCAAATACAGAAAATAAAGCTTCGTCGGCTAAGACTGTTGCGTCTCCATCAATAGTAACTGGGAAATGAATAGTGGCAGATACTTCCTCAATAGCTTTTTTCAACGGTATAGGTTTAAGCTCCTCTTTATTCAATATTAAAGATTCAAGCTCCCCTATCCTTCCAATAAGTTCGATCCCACCATCTATTGAACGATCTAATTTATCTAGAATAGATTTATCCTTATTTTCTTCATAAAGCCAAAGAGCGGATTTCATGACGGCCAGTTTGTTTAATAAATCGTGCCTTAATATTTTATTTACAATCTGGAGGGTATCATTTAATCCATCAATTTGCTTATTTGACTCTACTAATTTATCTTCTATTCTCTTTCTATAAGTAATATCATGTAATGTAATTAGATATCCAATCAAAAAATTCCTAGAATCAAAAATATTTGAAATATTCAGCTCATACGTTTTTTTTCCTTTTTTGAGAGTAGTTTTAACAGGGTAGGTTTTTGATGATAGTTTTATGTATTCTTTTTTTAATTCAGGCCAATTTTCAAGAATTTGATCTATTTTTTTCCCACATGCCCTATTATTTTCGATTCCAATTATTTCTTCCATGCAAGGATTGATTTCAATAATTTGATTAAGCCTACCTAAAACTATTATTCCATCGCCCATGTTTTTAAAAACATTAGTATATGCAACTGGAACGATATCCAGTAATTGGTACTTTGTTATCCCGATTAGTAATATTACCCCCATTATAGAAAATGAAATTGAAGTGAAATCTACAGGGGATACAATTATTTTGGATATATGCAATAAACTTGCGGCCCATGTCCCAAATATCGCCAGTATAAAAGTTATTTTTTGTTTTCGATTAATAGAGTTAGATAGGTTGAATGACTGAAATAACATGGTCACTCCAATAATCATTAATAAATAGAAATATACAATAAATAACCAAAATAACGGCCCATACGTCTTACCAAAAACAATAACTCCTGAAACTTCAGTTAAGAATATTTCATTTCTGAATAGATGGTGGTATTGATTAGTCCATACTGCCAATAGAGTAAAAAACGAAAAACAAGATGTAAAAATAATTAAAATTTTATTAAGGTTTTTTGGTTTCCCAGAGTATTCTAAAACAAAAAAGATCCAAGCAATTGGGAATATTACTATTGCTATGTAAGAAACGTTATCCCAAAATAATTTACTTGAAAGTGTAAGACTCCCAAGATTAAACAAATCTGACAATGCCCATAAAAAGGCACATGCCATACAAACTATTAAACAGCGACTCCCTGGAGATGGTTTTCTCTTTAAAAGAAGATAAATAACTATAGCCGATACTATTGAACTCAATAATAAAGGTATTTGATATATAGTAAATTGCATATTATTACCTCAATTTAAAGACGAACAGGAAGACAGCTTATAATAATTGTCTATATTATACCATCATTTCCAATATAAAACATTAATTATTTGTGCAATTCAAATTTATAGTAAAGATAGTTCCTTTTGGTTTGTTATCGCTTACCGTAATTGACCCGCCGTATCTTTCAATTGTTTTTTTTACTATGTAAAGACCAAGACCAGTGCCTTTATTTTTACCATAGCTTAAACCTTCTTCAAAAATATTATCTTTAATAAATTCTGGGATTCCTTTCCCATAATCAGTTATTTTTATTTGACACATTTTATTTTTTGAAGAAATATCGATATCAATTCTATCTTTCCCACCATGGAGGATTGCATTCCTCATAAGATTCTCAAATACAGAAAATAAAGCTTGGTCAGCCAGTGCTGTTGCATTACCATTAATATTGATTGAGGAAATGTTAAAGTTTTTTGACACTTCTTCAGCGATTTTTCTTACATCTACAGGGAATAGCTCTCCTTTATTAAGTACAAAAGCTTCAAGATCTCGGATTCTATTAACTAATTCGATACCACTTTCAATTGAACGCTCAACTTTACGGAGTAACTCTTTGTCATTTTTTTGCTCATAAAGCCATAAGAAAGATTGCATGACGGCTAATTTATTTAGTAAATCGTGCCTAAGTGTTTTATTGATTACTTGTAAAGTTTCATTTAACTCTTCAATTTGTTTATTTGAATCCTTAAGCTTTATTTCCATTTTCTTACGGGTAGTTATGTCGTGAAGAATAATTAGCTGCCCGATAAAAATGTCATCTATATTATAAATTCCTATAATTGAAATTTCAAAGTACTTCTCGCCTTTTGATATAATTCCATGATAATCTTTTTTATTACAGTATTTATTATAAGCTTCTATTAATTCTGGCCAATTTTTATTCAATACTTCAAGTTTTTTTCCGCGAGCCTCGGTATTTTTAAGCCCAGTTAAAGATTCTGCAGAGGAATTTATATCTACTATCTGCCTTATTCCCCCTAAAATAATAACACCATCTGAGATAGTTCTAAAAAATTTTTGATGTGCTGTGGGGATTATATCTAAAAGCTGGACTCTTGTTATCCCAAAAAATACCACAACAGCAGTTATAGAAAAAGAAACAGAAGTCATATCTGTAGGAAATTTAATAGTATCGAAAACAGATATGAAGTTAGATACCCAAGGAGCTAAAATTCCAATTAAGAAAATTATTGCTTGTTTGCGGTATAGATTACTAGTTATACAAAGTGAATTATAAATAATAAATATTCCAACAAACATTAGAGTATAGTTATATGCAAGCTCTAACCAAAACCAATTCCCATAAATCTTAGAAGTAGATACAACTCCTGAAATAGTTACAAGATTAATTGACTCTCTCATGAGATGATGATAATCGTTAGTCCATAGTAAAACTATTGATACTACAGGGATTATTAAAAGTAAGATAGTCCTAAAAGGAGTTATAATTTCTCTTTTTCCAACATACTCCAAAGCAAATAGCAGCCAAAAAACAGGTAAAATTGCACTTCCAAAGTAGGTAGAATTTGTCCAAAATATTTTCTCAGACAAAGTCACATTAAATAAATTCATTAAATCAGTAAATGACCATATAAAAATAGATAGCAACAGCAGCATTAGGTATGTGTTTACTCTTGATTTTTTTCTTCGTAAAAGTATAACAATTAATATAATGGGCACAATTGAACTCAAGGCTAATGGTATATGGTATATTGTAAATTGGGCCATTTTATCCTCAGATTAATATATATTCGTATAAATAAAAAATTTATAAAATATTTTTTAAAGCTTTTGTATTAATTAAAAATTTTCGCAATAATAATTGAGAATTTTTTAATATATGTAATTAAATTCACCATCAATATTTGCTATCAACGTTTAAATTTTAAAATAAAAATCTATAAATAAACATATAGCAATAAGAATTAAACGAGAAGTATTGCCTCATAACTAGATTTGCTATCATGAACAACGATGCAATTATCCCAAAAATATTATAATGGGAGATCTCACGATATGAAGTGGAATTTTGAAACCGGTATTTAATGATTTATTATATCTAAAGTAAATAACAGAAGCATTTATTAGAATAAAAAGGGAAAAATTGTGAAATTAGTTAAATTAACAATTGTTTTAATCTTTGATAAATAAAAAAGTATCGCATATAACACAGTGTGTTTTAGTATCTTTTATTATTAATTAATAAAAAGACCGTATTAATGCAAAACAGTGCTCCGGCCGGGATTTGAACCCGGGTCACGGCCTCGAGAGGGCCGAATGATTGGCCGGACTACACCACCGGAGCGTTTATCAATCGATTGATACCTCGCTTAAAAAATTTACGGTTAAGTCAATGAAGATAGTTTTATAAGGATTTTTTTATTAAGAATTTTATTGGTGAACTGATGCTTACTTCCGAGCACATTATTTTCGCAACGTGTCTTTGTCTTGTCTTTGGAGGAGTTTCTTTTAGATTTAAGGCCGTTGACTTTTCTGGATTTCTTGCAGGTATTTTTGTTGGGATTCCTATTATAATTTTTGGTGGATTTGAATTCTTTTTTATTCTGGCATTCTTTTTTGTTACAGCATCTGTAGCTACAAAATTTAGATATGAAGAAAAAAGAAGAAAAGGCGTGGCAGAGAAAAATAAAGGTGCAAGAAGTTATCTAAATGTACTGGGCAATGGAATTGTAAGTGCTATTTTTGCAGTTCTATATTACGTAGGTCCAACCTACTTCAATTTAAATAGCCAAATATTTTTATTAGGCTTTCTAGGTTCAATTGCAACTGCTGCAGCAGATACTGCAGGCGGCGAGATAGGAAGATTATCCACCTACAAGCCCAGATTAATAACTAATTTTAAAGTAGTAGAAACAGGATCAGATGGGGGCGTCACTATTTTGGGTGAAATTGCAGAACTCTTTGTAGCGTTTATAATAGGCTTGGCAGCGTACTTTGCAGGGCTTGGCGACATGAGTATGGTCATAATCACAATGATTGCAGGATTTATAGGCTCAAATATAGATAGCTATGTTGGAGCAACTCTTGAAACCTGGTATAAGAGTTTTGGGAATAATCACACCAATATTACTGCAACTGTAGCGGGTGGTGTTTTTGGTGCGCTTCTCTATTTTATTCAGATTTAATTATTTTTGCCATGAAAAGCCCATTTGTGTTGTGAACATGTGGAAAAGATCTTTTACAAAGTTTAATTTCATCTGATAATTTTCGATTAAATATTTCAGTAAATCCACTTTGTAATGGAATACCGCCAATTTCTGTATTTATATTCAATAGCCTTATATTAAAATTATCCAAGGCCCATTGAACAACAAATTCATTTTCTTCTGGCTCTAAACTACAAGTGGTGTAAAGCAAGGTCCCGCCTGTATTAAGATTCTCTATAGCGGCTTTCAGAAGTTTTTTCTGGATCTCGCTTAGGAAAATAATATCGTGGGTACTCTTTAATGATTTTCTCAGACTATCTTTTCGCATTATACCACTGCCAGTACAGGGGGCATCAAGTAATATCTTATCGGGCTTATTCTTTAATTTAGAAATCTCCAATCCGTCCAAATTAAACACTGCTATGTTCATACAACCTAAACGAGAGATATTATTTTTTAGTGCAGAAAGTCTTCTTTTGTTGACATCGAAAGCATAAATAGTGCCCTCGTTTTTCATAATTGCTGAAAGATGAGTAGTCTTCCCACCTGGTGCTGCACACATGTCAACGACGAAATCATTTTTATCAGGAGATAAAATAGGTGCGACATGCATTTCAGCAACACCTTGAATATAACAGTACCCCAACAAGTTCTCCTGAGTTGAAGATATAGCAAATTTTGATTCCTCAATAATATATCCAAAATCGTTAATTTCCTTAATCACAAAGCCATTTTTAGTTAGCCTTTCGTATAATTCTTCCCTTGATATCTTTATAGTGTTTATTCTAATTGAATCCTTATTTTGGACCTCATTTGCCTCTAAGAACAAGGGAAGTTTGTCACCAAACATCTCATTGTATCTCTTAAGGTTGTCAAAACTATACCCATATTCTTTTGCTAGGTCACTTAACTTCATCAAATCAACAAACATATAAAATAGAATACCATTAAAATAACTTATGCTTGAGTTAGAGATGAAGGGTAAAATAAACAAATATACGCAAGGTAGAATTGAACAGATTCTAAAAAAATCAGTCTTTCTTGGGGAGAAAATTGAAGAAGATGTTTACTATTCATCCCCTATAAAAGATTTTAAGGAAACTGATGAAGCCCTAAGAGTAAGATACTCCGAAGGTAATGCTATCCTTACCTATAAGGGGCCAAAAATAGATAAAATATCAAAGTCAAGGGAAGAGATAGAAGTATTAGTTTCAGGAGATATAGAGTCACTTCTTCAAAGACTTGGGTTTAATAAATTCATGAACGTTAGGAAGAATAGAAAATTATACCAATACAAGGAGTTTATACTCTCAATAGACAATGTTGAGGGTCTAGGAGAATATATAGAGGTTGAATTAAAATCAGAAAACAAGAATGATGTAGAAAAGATTCAGAACCTCTTTGACGTTCTTTTTTTGGATAGCGAAAGAAGGTCATATCTTGAACTCTTGTTAATAGAAAAAAATAAAATTAATAAAGTTTAAATCCTTCTTTAGAAAGGACTTTGTTTGCAGTTTCAATGTTGTCAACTTTTAATACCAGTATTTTTTCATTGTCAATAAAACCGTATCCAATTGCATCTTCAATATTTACGTTGTTCTCCCCCAAGATCTTTGCTACATCTGCTACTGTGGCCTTATCTATTTTAACTCCAACTACTTCCTGTACGTTTGCAATCATTTCGTGTTTTGATAAGACTGAAGCTCCTCTTTTTACATCATTCACTATAAGCCTCACTATACCAAAATCACCGGCGTCGGCAATTGCTAGTCCTGATAGGGATATTCCTTCTTTAGATAACTCTTCAATTATCTTTGAAAGTCTCTTTGGTTTATTTTCGATGAATACTGATAGTATTTTCAAAGTTTTCACCTTTTCTTAACTTGGATGAATGGCCCAGTTAAAGTTTCTTTAAGGATTTTTTCAGATGGGTTCTTTGTCATAAGGCTTACAACGACCATTGTAATTACCGCTAATATGAAGCTGTAAAAGCTGAAGTGCATGGGTAATTTCATTATGAACTGGTGGACAAATCCAAATACTATTGAAGTTGAAAATCCAACTGCCATTGAAGCTATTGCACCCTCTCTTGTTGCCCTCTTCCAGTAAAGACCTGCAAGTAAAGGCATTACAAATGAGGATAGCATAATACCTATTCCCATCCATATTAACATTGCTAGTAATTGAGGTGGCTTTATTGCAAGATAAAGTGTGAATATAGCGACTACTACTACAACTGCTCTGCTGATATCGGTTATTGTTTTATCTTTTGCGTTTGGATTTATCAAGTTCTTGTATATATCCCAACTTACAGAACTTCCTATTGTAAGCATAAGTCTATCTGTGGTAGACATTACTGCTGATAAAACAATTACTGCAAATAGCGGCCATATTAATCCAGGTAATGCGTAGTTCACTGCTGAAACATACGCGTAATCTGCGTATGGAACTTTTAATATACCTTCAGCAACCATTGCTCTAGCTCCAAATCCTACTATTTTTGTTAAGTACATTATAACGACGTATATTGCAAATGCTGCAAATGGGGCAAATTTGAAGTATTTGTCTTTTTTTACTGCAAGTACGTTGTTAATAATATGTGGCGCTGAGCCGAGTCCCATTGCAAGCAGGAAAAAGAACGATATCAAGTACAAAGGTGTCATGAATGCGTAGCCTGCATATGGCGGATGCATTTGTGGATAAACAAGATTTACAAAGTTTGGGTCAATTGAAGCTAAAACGGTATTTATGTGTGTAAATCCGCCAGCTGCTTTTAGAATAAATGGAGACACAATAAGGACCCCACCTACTATAAATATTCCTTGAACTAAATTAACCCAAGCAACAGCATATAACCCTCCCAATACTACGTAAAGAAGAACGATTATAGCTGCAATCATAAGTGCTTCAGTATGAGTAATTCCGAATAGCCATACTAAAACAATGCTGATTGCTGTATACTGGCCAACAAGGTATATGGTGCTTGTGACAATTACTGCAAGTCCTGAAAGAGCTCTCATGAGTTTGGGACTGTAAAATCTGTTTGCAAAATAGTCTTGAACTGTCATATACCCCATTTTTTCTGAAATCTTGTGTAGTTTTGTACCGTAGAACAAAATACATATAGCTGTAGTCAATGGAACAAATATCTGCTCCCAAATGCTAGGCCATCCTGCAGTGTATCCAAGACCTGCAACTCCTAAAATACTCATACCACTAGTTGCCGAGGAGATAATAAGTATAACAAAGAACCAAAATCCTAAACTCCTCCCTGCGACAATGTAATCCTCACTACTTTTTACTTTTTTAGATGCCCATGCGCCTATTACTAATATTACTAAAAAGTAGAGGACTATTAGAGATGTCGTCATTAATGATGCCATTAATCTTCCTCCTCCGGTTGGTATCTAAATCCCCAAAACAAAAGTAAAAGGGATATTACTATTGGAACTAATAGTACAACAAAAAATGTTGTATCTGGTAGACCATATATCATTTAATTCCTCCTATCATTCTAAGTTTCTTTTATCAATTACTCGTTGAGCTTTACCTTGAGACCTAGGTATTGTTCCTTCTTCAACGAGTTTAACATTTGCTTTGACTAAAAGAACGCTCTTCAGATCCTCTTCAACTTTATCTTTAAGTTCGATTAAATCTTTTAGATTTCCTGTAAAAAGATCTTTTGTTACCTCTATTTCTACTGTCAAGAGGTCAAGTGGTCCTTTTCTTTCAACAATTATGGCATAATGCCCTTTAAAGGCAGAGTTCTTTAGAATTACCTCCTCAATCTGACTTGGAAAAACGTTGACTCCTCTTATAATCAACATATCGTCACTTCTTCCATGAAGTCTTTCGATTCTTCTAAAAGGTAGTCCACAGTTGCATTCGTCTTCATATGCTCTAGAAATATCTCTTGTACGGTATCTGAAAATTGGCATTGCTTCTTTCCATAAGGGCGTGAAAACAAGTTCTCCTCTTTCACCTTCGCCAACAAGTTCTCCTGTTTTTGGATCTATTATTTCCATTATGAAATAATCTTCCCAAACATGAAGTCCTTCCTTTTCTTTGCATTCTACAGCTACTCCCGGTCCACAAAGTTCTGAAAGACCGTAGTTATCGTAGGCATTGATGTTGAATAATTCCTCGATTCGTGTTCTCATGCCCTCCCCCCAGGGCTCTCCGCCAAAAACACCTATTCTTAACTTAAGATCTTTCTTAGGATCGATATTCATCTCTTCAACAGTTTCTCCAAGATATATTGCATATGAGGGGGTGCTTGTAAAAGAGGTTGTACCAAAATCACGCATAATTTCAATTTGTTTCTTTGTGTTACCTGAACCCGTTGGGATTACAGAAACACCAAGTCTTTCAGCGCCGTAATGAAAACCAAATCCTCCTGTAAAAAAGCCATAGTTGTATATTATCTGCATTGAATCTTTTCTTGTTAAGCCAGTTGTTGCTAAAACTCTTGCCATTAAATCTGACCAAGTATCTAGATCTTTCTTAGTATAGTAGACAACAGTAGACTTTCCAGTAGTTCCAGATGAAGCATGAAATCTAACAATGTCATCCATTGGAACTGCCATTAATCCAAATGGGTAGTTGTCTCGAAGATCATTCTTTGTAGTAAAAGGAAGCTTCTGAAGATCATCGATATTTTTTATATCGTTAGCTTTTAGATTGCATTTTTTCAAAGTATCTTTAAAAAATCGAGAGTTTTTTGAAGCGTAATCTACGCAACTTCTTAGTTTTTTATTCTGATATTCTATTATCTCCTCTCTGGATTTGAACTCCAAAAAAACACCCCGTTAAATTTCCCTAAGTTAGGGATAAAATTTTACGAGGGAATTCAATAGCCATAATAATAGCAATAAACGTATGAGAGAGAGTTCTCAAAAAGAACATAATTAGGTTTTAATATTATCTCCCTCATTGAATCCCTCATATTTAAAAAAGACACGATATTTATAAGGTTTTCTAATTTTTGTGCACGTTGTCTTATCCCAAAATCATTTCCCTTGTGGGAATATTATTGAATAATTATAAAGATATTTTTGAATGAGATAACTAATTATTTGACTAACTCCAAAGGAAGCACAAGTTCTCAAGAAATTGAAAGAGATTTTATTGCTAATCCAGTAAAATAAATATAAAAAATTTATTTAATTTTGATATTAAAAGATTTCTCATCTATTGGGGGAACGCTCTCCCATGCTCTAGCATATGCGAATTTTATAGTAGTATTCGAATTAGATCCAATTGCTTTGAATTCAAATATTTCAGTTCCCCCGCTCCCCATGAGCTGTGGTTCATCAGCTTTGTAGGATGTATCGACTAATTGAATTAAAGTTTCATCAAAATCTGCATTCCATTGATATCCAGTAGTTGGGTTAGATTTAAGAGTAATTTTAAATGTATCTCCTTTTTTTACATTAATAGCTCCTTGTGTACCTTCGGTGTAAATTTTCTCTTGAGCTCCAAAAAATGTGAAATATCCGGCTATTGCAATTAGGACAATAACGACTCCTCCAATTAATATTTTAGTATTCTTTTCCAATTTATCACCTGCTAAAACTGATATGTTATTATTTATTCATAAACATTTTGATACGGTTCAAAATATTTTGAAGTTAAAATTTAACTAATTTATAAAGAAAAAATTATTATCTTGCAATAATAAAGTAAAAAGAAAAGGATTTCCCCTAATTTTATATATAGAAAATAACCTTTTACTAAAAATACCTACTTAATATCTTCTTGGGTTTCGCTTCTGGTAGCAATCCCTACAGTAAACAGGTCTTGTTCCATCTGGTTTAAAAGGAACTTCAGTTTCCTGCCCACATGCTGCACAAGTTACTTTGTGCATTTCACGAGGAGGTCTATCATATCCTCCTCTGTTTTCACCATACATTTTAATTAACTCCTTTATTTGAGCCATTAGCTGGCTCCTATTTTTAGATACATGAATACAGTTTATAACGTTTACTACTATAAAGAATAGAATTAGTATTTATTTACAAATAATGTCAAAAAACAATAAGGTATATAGAAACTTATTCTAAAGAATTAGGTTATATCTTTCACCTTTTTCCCAATATATTTTCTATTTCTTTTATTGCCGCAATCCGATATTTCTCCTTTCCATATAAAGCATATATTTTCTCTGCAGTTTCAAGGGTTCTTATTGAAGAATCTAACCAATTAATCAAATCAGCTGAGAATATTTTCAATCCATATTCTTTTCTAAATTCTTCGCTAATCCTACTCGGAGATAACTTAGCCTTTCTTAGATCCAACAGTCGTTTTCCTATTTCGATCTTAGGGCAATTACAATAGGGGGCATCCTTACAACCACATGCAAAAAATTCGGCAAGTAAGTTTATCAAAATCTCTTCTGCGTGTTTTGAGAGAGTTTCCGTTCTAGTATGGAAATATATTTTTTCTAAAGTTGTTCCAGAAAAAAGTGAGGAAGAATCTATTTTCAATATTGCTTGAAGTTTACTAGTCAGATAGGTATTTGGAAAAGGCAATGTTTCAAAAATAATTTCTCTGATATCATCACTTCTAAAGTTTTTAATGAAGATTGCATGAGGTATTTTTAGAAAGTTTGAAGACACTATTCTACCAAATTTTGTAATATTTAATTTATCGCCTTTAAATTCAACTAACCCGTCCTTTCTTAAAATAGAGATATACTCGTTATCGAATGTAGGTGCAAATCCCATTTCAAAATATTTTTTTATTTCTGTGACAGATAAAGTAGAAAA
>LNGD01000002.1 GCA_001587675.1 Candidatus Methanofastidiosum methylothiophilum | reverse complement strand
CCTGGCATGAATATATAGGGTTTATAAAGGGTTTAAGCTTTGCGGTTCATTTTAGCTCAATTATTCAACAAAGCATATTTTAGAGTAAAATTTATAAATATGATTTATATTTTATGCCTTATGGTGTCAGATCAAATGAGTGACTTAGAACTTATAAATGAAGTCAAGACACTTATCGACGAAGTTATAGACAATGTTCCCCAAAAAAAAGATATGGGATTATCAAGCTTAGGCTCACTGATAGTTTTCAGTTTAGGGTGTATAATAGGATTTGAATTATTTGTCTTCAATCTATTTATGACATCTACAGTAATAATAAGTTTTGTGCTTTTAGCATTCTTCTTCATAATTGGCTTTCTAATTGGAGTTTACCTTGAAAAGGTTGATTCTTTAAACAGCAGCAAGAATTCAATTTTTTCTAATTACTAATCCAAGGGTAAACTTTTTATTAAGATAAACATTATTTCTCTTTATGATTATAATTAAAGCAGGTGGATCTGCGATAACTAAAAAAAGTGAGGATTTTACTCCGAATATGGAAGTAATATCTAATCTTGCCCAAGAAATAAAAGATGCAGGAAGAGTTGTAATATTAGTTCATGGGGCAGGTTCATACGGTCACCCAATAGCTAAAAAATACTCTCTTGGAAAAGGTTATGTTGATGAATACCAACTTAAAGGATTTTCAGAAACTAGGTCTAGTATCAGTGAACTTGATACTATAATATTAAAGGCCTTGATGCAAAATGGATTAACTCCAGTTAAAATTGGTACTTTTTCTAACTTTATTACTTCAAATGGGAGAATAGTAGAATTTCATAAGGAGCCATTATTAAGGGCAATAGAGCTTGGACTTCTCCCAGTATTCACTGGCGATCTTGTCTTTGATAGGTCCAGAGTTTTTTCAATACTTTCAGGAGATCAAATTGTTTCATATCTTTCAAAATTACTTAAACCTTCAAGAGTTATTTTCGGAACAGATGTTGATGGGATATATACTGGAGATCCTAAGAAAGAAAAAGTGAAGTTAATTGAAAACATTTCTGAAGATAACATTGATAAAATATTTGAATTTGCCAAATCTACAGGAGATGCATCTGGAGGAATGCAAGGTAAATTCTCAGAAATACGCTCAATATTTGATTTAGGTATTGAAATAGATGTGATCAATTTAACTAAAAAAGGTATTTTAACTGATGCTCTTCACGGAAATGTTAAAGGAACTTCTATTAAAAAGAAAAATATCTCAAAATAAGCATTAGTTCTTTAATTAATTTATATTTCTTAATTCAAAAATAAAATCTTACCTTAGAAATTACTATAATAAGATTGATTGAATATATTTTATGACATCCCTTGAAAAAATAGTAAGATTGACAAATCAATGTAAATATGACCAAATAGGGGATGAAGGAACTGTTTTTGAAGATATTGACTTATCCAAAATAGATGCTTTAGGTCAGGGAACTAAACACGATATTTGTACATCGTCTTCAACTACTAGGGTCGTTAATGAAAACAATGTTTTGGGGGATGTTAATCGCTCTGGGATTTGCCACTCTTTTACTGCAAATGGACGTTGTGTGTCTATGTTCAAAACACTTTTTACTAACTATTGCACTCACGATTGCAAATATTGTCAAAATTCCACAACATACAAAGGGACTAAAAACATATATTCTTATACGCCAGAGGAGTTAGCAAAAATAACGATATCATTATACAAAGGAAATTACATTGAAGGTCTTTTTTTGAGTTCAGGTGTTAGTTCAGATGAAGATTTAACTACTGAAAAAATGATTGAGACTTTAAGAATACTAAGAGATAGATATAAATTTGCAGGATATATCCACTTCAAGATATTACCGGGAGTTTCTTATGAATATATCAAGCAAGCCTCCGAAATAGCAGATAGACTAAGTGTAAATATTGAAACCCCTTCAAATAATTACTTATCTGAGTTGAGTAGTACAAAAAATTATGTCAGTGACCTCTTAAGACGGCAAAACTATATCAAAAAACTAGAATCCAAGAAAGGATTGCCGGCAGGACAAACTACTCAACTTGTTGTAGGTGCTTGTGGAGAAAGTGATTTAGATATTTTCAAAAGAGTTTTGAAAGAATACAAAGAAATGATGTTAAAAAGAGTATATTATTCAGTATTTAATCCCGTTACAATGACAGCTTTAGAAGAAATGCTAGGGCAACCGACATGGAGAGAACATAGACTTTATCAAATAGACTGGCTTTATCGGGTATATAAATTCTCAGAAAACGAAGTAAAAATTGCCTTCGATGAAAATGGATTTCTCAATAATAAGGATCCCAAGCTAAATATTGCTCTTAACTCTCTTGACAAGCCAATTGACCCAAATGATGCCTCATATGAAGAACTTTTGAGAGTTCCAGGCATAGGGCCTAAAAGTGCATATAGGATAGTAAATTACAGAAAAAAAAATAATATACATAAAAGAGAACAACTTCTAAATTTGGGGGTCGGAGTAAAAAAAGCTACGCCCTTTCTGAAAATCAACGGTGGGGAATATACTAAAATAGATAGGTGGATAGAATGCAAGAATCAATGAGCGTATTAGACTATCTTCAAATGAGCAAAGATGTTTCCCAAAATCTTTTAGAAAAATCTAAGAATCTATCTTGGTATGACCTTAATATTTCCGCGGACCAAGAAATAGTAAAAATAAGGAGAAAAGTGGGGGAGATTAGATCAGAAATTCACAGAATGAGGGGTTTTGTAAGATTTAATAGTCTTAATGAGAACATACTATTTGGTTACATGAAACCAAAAAATAATATAGGTAGATTAATCACAGACATTTTTGCAAAAAGATTTCAAGAAAATGTGATCATTCTTGGTAATGAAAAAAAAGTTTGGATATCTTATTACAGCAAAAATATTTATCATCGACACGAAGAATCAAGAAATTTAAGTGAGATAGTTGAAGAAGTAAAAACACTTATTAACAATTATCAAGAGATTGAGACAAACAAAATATGGGAAGTCTACTATAATTCCCAATATATCAAAGAAAGAGAGAATCATAAACTATTCTATAAAAATATGCCAAGGAAACATCTTAAATCGGCCGGTAATGATATTGAATTAAGATTAAACTCTTCTACCTTAGATGAGTATATTTAATAAAAAATAATTAAGAATTAAATAGGTTTAATATTTCCTTAGTTACTTCACTAATATTCTTTCTACCATCTACATTCTTTATTTTATCTTTATAGTATTTAATTAAGGGGGCAGTTTGCTTTCTATAAACATCAAGCCTATTCTTTACTACTTCTTCTTTATCATCATCTCTTTGATTTAACTTTAATCCACATGAATCGCATGTCATTTCATTTTTGGGTTTTTTATAGAGTAGATTGTAGACCTCACCGCAGTTAGAGCAAGATAATCTTTTAGAAATTCTATTTATTATATCCTCATCAGGTACATCAATGTTAATTATATAATCCAAAGATATTTTCATCTGCTTTAGTAAATCATCCAAGGCTTCAGCTTGAGTAATAGTTCTGGGAAAGCCGTCAAGTAAAAAACCGTTTTTACAATCCTTTTCAGAAAATCTGCCTTTCATCATGCTAATAATTATTTCGTCTGGCACTAGACGCCCACTATCCATATACTCTTTAGCTTTAAAACCAATCTCAGTTCCTCTTTTGACATTGTCTCTTAGAATATCCCCTGTGGATATATGAGGTATACTAAAGTTTTTACAAATTATTTCAGCTTGAGTTCCTTTGCCACAACCAGGTGGCCCAAGAAGAATTATTCTCATGATATCATCCAATTAAAAACTTAAATAATTACTTTTAAAGCTATTCTTTAGATAATGGATGAGCTTTCTCATATACTTTCTTTCTCCTTTCATCAGTTATATGGGTATAAATTTGAGTAGTAGATAAATTAGAATGACCGAGTAACTCTTTTATAACCACTATATCTGCATCACCTTCAAGCATATGAGTTGCAAATGAATGTCTCAAAACATGTGGAGTGACTTTTTTATCGATACCACATTCTTTGGCATATTTCTTAATTGTCCATTGAATAGTTCTAGGGGAAATTCTTTCATCGTGAGTACTAATAAAAAGAGCTTCATTATTATCCTTCCTTTGAGAAAGATATTCTTCAATCATTTCTCTAGTTTTTGAATCGACAAACACGATCCTATCCTTAGAACCTTTTCCAGACACCACGTGAATAGATTCAGTTTTAATATCATTTTTATTTAGTTTCACTAACTCCGATACCCTTAAACCGGTAGAATATAAAATCCTAATAATACATTTATCTCTTAATTTATCAGGTGCCCCAAGAAGAAGTGCCATCTCTTCTTTAGTCAAGAATTTAGGTAAAGGTTTTGAAAGCTTGGGTAGCATCACTTTATCAGCAATGGATAAATTTTGATATCTAAAAAAAGAGCGTAATGCATTTAGATGCCTATGTATTGTTCTGTTTGTGGCATTCTTTTCATTTTTTAAATAAATCATATATCTTTTAATGTCTGATTCCGTAACAGATTCAGGATTTTTTCCTATGAAGTCAAAAAAGTTCGATAGAGTATAGCTATAATTCCTTATCGTATTTTTAGATTGCCCACGCAGCTCTAACTCCATCAGATAGTCTTCCAACATGAAAATAAAATTGAAAGTAAATATATAAACTTTTGCGCATAATTAATTAAAGACTTATATAGTAGGTATCATAGCAAATCTTATGCTAATACCGTATCTAGCCCTTTGTGGTAGAATTTTTTTGTTAGGGTGGGAGAGAATCTTAGTTAAAAAACTAGGAGAAAATTCCGACAGTATTAGCGGTACTTTCTTATTTTTTAGCCTTGGAACTATTTTCTTGCTACCAACATTATTATATGTTGATTTAGTTCTTAATTTATCAATCTTATTTTTTGTTACTTTAAGCAGTTTTGTGTATTCTATTGCCTTTTGGCTCTATGTAAAATCATTATCCGAAGGAGAAGCCTCTTTAGTTAGTCCTTTATATAACTTCAATGTGTTTTTCTTATTGATATTAGCAGTAACTTTCCTTGGAGAAAAACTATCAATTTTTAAAATAGCGGGGCTGATATTTTTATTTTATGGCGTTTCATTTCTTAATAGAAAAAGTAATATCTTAGAATCATTCAAAGCAATTCTACTAGATAAGCCATGTCAGTATATGATAGTAGCTTCATTATTAATCGCAATTGGGAGAACTATTGATGGAAATGCAATTAAAATAACAACACCCATACTTTATGCTTTTTATCTAAATGTAGGAATATCTATTTTCTTACTTCTATATATATTTGCAAAGAAAAATTTATCAAAAACAATTTCACTATTCAAAGAAAAAAAGAAGATTGCAACTTTAAGTGGTGGACTCAATGCATATTCATATCTATTTTTGCTAATAGCATTTACAGGGATAGAAGTAAGTATTGCTGAACCTGCTTCAATGACTGCTATGATAATAACAGTTATTTTAGCAGGGCGCATATTGAATGAAAGTATTAAAGAAAGACTATTAGGTGTTGCTATAATGTTAATTGGATTATGGTTATTATTTATTTAATCTCAGTTCAATTAGCCTTTCTCAAGTTAATTATAAAAGTTGTTCCACGAGGCTTACTGTCCTTCAATTTAATAGTGCCCCCATATCTCTCTATGACTTTTTTTACAATGTATAACCCTAGTCCAGAACCACGAGTTTCTCCGTGACTAAATCCTTCTTCAAATATTCTATCTTTTATTTCTTCAGGTATACCTTTTCCATAATCAGAGATAACAATGTCACAGCTATTTTCATTAGATACTATTCTAAAATCAATTTTATCGGTGTTTCCATGTTTAATAGCGTTTCCAACTAAATTGTTCATTACAGAATTAAAAGCTTGATCAGCTAGTATTTTACAATTATCGCCCTCTATTGAATAAGGTATATTTGTTGGAGCCATTGTTGATTCTATAACTTGTCTAACATCAATTGGATTAAGTTGAGCGCCTGCTTCAATAAGCGACTCAAGTTCTCTCATTTGCCTGATAAGATCAATTCCTTTATGTACTCCTTTAAATGCGCTTTTTATGTATTTCTCATCTTTTTTATTCTCATATATTTCTAAAGCCATGCTTACTGTTGATAAATGATTAAGAAGGTCATGCCTTAATATTTTGTTAATAACTTTTAAAAGTTCATTTAAATCATCTATTTTCTTTTTAGATTCAATTAAAGCATTTTCTGTAGTTTTTCTCTCAATTGCATAGTATATCGATCTAGTTAACAAAGTTCCAGTGATATCTCCTTTTACCAAATATTCTTGGGCCCCGTTTCTAACGGCTTTAATTGCAGTTTCTTCATCATCTAATCCTGTCAAGATAATGATGGGTAATGTTGAAATCTTTTTTATTACCTTAGAAAATGTATCAAACCCCTTACTCTCAGGCAATCCTAAATCTAACAAAACTGCATCAAGATTATATTTTTCCATAATTTCAATTGCTTTAGATAAATTATCAGCGAAAATCAAATTAAATGAATTGCGACTAGATTCATTTATCATTTCTTTAATAAGTCTTGCATCACCAGGATTATCTTCAACTAATAAAACATTTAATTTGTTGTCCTGTTGCATTCATTCACCTCCAGGTAATTTTACTATGCTAAGCCAAAAGTCTTCAATTGTTTTTATAACAGTGATAAATTGATCCAGGTCAACGGGTTTTGTGATATAACAATTTGCATGAAGATCATATGTTTTTAAAATATCTTCTTCTGCTTTAGAAGTTGTAAGTATAACAACTGGGATTCTTCTCAAATCTTTGTCGGATTTAATTATTTCTAAAACTTCTCTACCATTTTTCTTTGGTAGGTTTAAATCTAGTAAAATAATATCCGGTCTTGTAGCATTTGCGAATTTATCCTCTCGAAAAAGATATTTCAATGCCTCCAAGCCATCAACTGCTACATTTATATTATTTCTAATTTTGCCTTCCTTTAACGCTTCAATGGTGAGTCTTGCATCACCAGGATTATCTTCAACTAATAATATTTCTATCGGTCTACTATACTTTTGTTCATCCATCTAATGCCTCCCTTTTAGGTATTGAAAAATAAAATATTGTACCTTTACCAACTTCAGACTCAAGCCAAATTGATCCGCCGTGTCTTTCTACTATTTTCTTGCATACTGCAAGACCTATTCCTGTTCCCGGATACTTATCTCTTGTATGTAGTCTCTGAAATATCATGAAAATTCTATCATAGTATTCCTTTTCTATTCCTATTCCATTATCTGAAACTGAAAAAATATAGTTTCCATTTTTTTCTTTGCAGTCTATGGATATTTTTGGTGGATTTTTATTTTTGAATTTAATTGCATTTCCAATCAGATTTTGGAACAGTTGAATCATTTGAGTATCATCTGCCATTATAACGGGCATAGGTCCAATAGAGATTTCTACTTTATTTTCCTCTAGTGCAATTTGTAAATTTTGAAGTACTTTTTTTAGTATATCGCTGATATTAGTTTTTGCAAATTCTTTTCCTTTTGTTCCGACTCGAGAATAAGCCAACAAATCATTAATTAAAGCTTTCATTCTAGCGGAACCTTCTACGGCATAAGAAATGAAATCATTAGCATCTTGATCAAGTTTATTTTTATATCTTCTTTCTAGCAGCTGAACATAACTGCTAATCATTCTAAGAGGCTCTTGAAGATCGTGAGACGCAATATAAGCAAATTCCTCAAGTTCTTTATTGCTTTTTTCTAATGCTTCGGTTCTTTCTTTCAATAATTTTTCTATTTTTTTTCTTTCACTTGTATCACGAATTATTCCTACTGCATTCCATTTATCTTTGATTTTTATAGCTGATAAAGACAATTCAATTGGAAATTCTTCACCATTTTTTCTCAAAGCGGTAAGATCAAGAGTTTTCCCTATAGCATTTCCTTCTCCTGTGGCTTTGAATTTTTCCATTGCTGAAAAATGATTTACATGATATTTTTCCGGTGCAAGTAACTTATGAAGGTTCTTCCCCAACACCTCCCCTTCAGAATAATGAAAAATATTTTCAGCAGAGTTATTCCAATAAATAATGTTTCCATCGTTATCTATTAAGATAATAGCATCTTGTGCAGAATTACATATAGCTTTGAATTTTTGTTCAGAGTCTATCAATTCCCTGTGTAGTCTAATATTATCGGTAATATCATTCCCAACGGATAGAATATACAAAACATTTCCACTATCATCAAATATTGGTTTATTTGTCCAATGAATCCATACTCTTTCCCCATTTTTCTTTATATTTTCATTAATGTTTATCCCATATTTGTCTAAATCCTTAAGTATTTCAGAGGACAGATTTTCCAATTTTCTCCCAGTTGAATCGTATTTTGGAACAATAGTTTCATCCCATCTTTTTCCAATTAATTCATTTAATGAATATCCAAAAAAATCAAGGCCGTATTTATTCATAGATATAATTTTACCATCGTGGTCAAATTTGGCAATTATACTATTAACATTCTCTACTAATTCGTAGTAATTTTTATCCAAAGATTTAATATTCCTCTCTAATCTAGATGATGTTAAAATAATAAAAAGAGAAACAAAAATAAACATTGAGCTTCTGAATAAATCATTAGGAATAGAGCTACTTAGATTAAAAAATATATTAAAAGTAAATAAAAATAAAGAAAGAAAAAATGGAACAATGATTCCTTTCTTTTTCCACCAGAATGCAGATAATGAAATTGGAACATAGTAAAATTGAGTAAAAACAACATCAATTTTTATTAGAATTTTGAATAAGTAAGTTACTATAATACTTATCAATATTAAAGAAAATATAATTAAAGTTTTAGTATTAATATCATATTTAATTATTTTTTTCATAAATAGCACTTCATTATTATGCCTTATTAAGATTTATACAAAATTTTAAAGAAGAATATATAAATATTTCTGAAATAATTGCGATTTTCTTAAATATATTTGAGATAATTTTATACATATAAAAATTAAGGTTTTTAAGAATATTTTGTGTGGTATCTGGTAATTATTTCGCTTCATAGTTTTCTACCTCCTTTTCTAGAAGTTCCATGAAGTTTCCCAATAATACAGGCTCGAGCTTCCGCCAGAATGCCTGTTCTGGAGTTTCAAGATTGTCCCAGTCAAGGCTCATCTGCCTAGGTATAAAGACAGTTGTTTTTGAGAGCCTCGATATCTGCTGCACGCGTCTCTGAGGTATTTAAACTAAGAGGCAACTATTCTTGTGGGAAATTTGTAATTTGTTACTCTAAGCACAATTGCCTTAAGATTTTTATCTTTACCCTTCATGCCATTTAAGGCAAAAGATGAATTAAAACTTGGCCAAATAATTTGGAGGATAACACAAAATAATTTTATGAATTTAGTTATATTTATAAACAAGTTGAATTTTGGAATCTCAGAGATATATGCATATACTTTTAGTTATAGGCCTCGGTGGATTCATTGGAGCTATATTACGTTATTTAGTAAGCGGATGGGTACAAAATGGATTCTTCTCATTTCCTGCTGGGACTCTATGCGTTAATGTAGTTGGAAGTTTCTTTTTGAGTACAATATTATACCTTTCAGAGAATAAGGGATTCTTTAGCGAAGAAACAAGAATATTCCTTACCATAGGCATATTAGGCGCTTTCACCACTATGTCAACTTTTAGTTATGAATCATTTAGATTACTTGAAAATAAAGAAACTTTATATTTATCAATTAACATAATAGCTACTGTATTACTAACTTTATTTGCAGTAATGTTGGGGAAGATTTTTGTTTTATCCTTGTGGAGGTCTTGATATGAAAAAAGAATCTGATGCAATTCTCCTAAGAATTTTTATTGGTGAATCTGATAGATATGAAGGTAAGCCTTTACACAAATATTTAATTGAAATGTTTAGGAGAGAAGGTCTTTCTGGTGCTACTGTTTTAAGAGGAATAGAAGGCTTTGGTAAAACTAGTAAAATGCAAACTATGTCAATATTAAGATTATCGACAGATTTACCGATTATAGTAGAAGTTGTAGATTTAGCTGAAAGAATTGAAAAAATAAAACCTAAACTTGACGAAATTATTAAACAGGGATTAATAACTCAGGAGAAAGTAAAGATAATCCTGTACGAAGGTACAAAAAATGATAAGTAAAATACCTTCAATTAAATTTAAAACTGAAAGTTATTCATCTTAATTATATTAAGAAAAAGTTCTTGTTCAGGGAGCTAAGATGGTAAAGAAAAAAAAAGTCCCAATATCCTTTTGGGAAGAACAACTTGCAAAAGAAAAATCAGAAGGCACAGATCCTGAGAAAGTTAAATTCATAAGGAATGTACTTATTTCTGAATATAATTCTCTCTACGAAAAATATCTTGATAAAGGAAATTATAAAAAAACTAACGAGGTTAATGATAAAATTCATGAGCTAAAAAAAGAAATTGATGTAAGCTCAAAAGAAGACGTAGTTTGGTTATTTAAAAAAAAAGCTCTAGATTATCTACAAAATTCTTCTTATGATGAAGCCATATCTTATTTTAAAATAGCTCTAGATAAATCATTAAATATCCCTTCTATTAAACCTGAAGAGATTAAAAATATTAAAGAAAGTTTAAAAAAGGCCCTACTAGAGAAAGCTAATTCATTTGTTATCCAAAATAAGTATGATGATGCAATAGTATCCTACAAAAAAATTTTGGATTTTTGTATAGAGAATAGTGGAAAAAATTCTGAAGATACTTTACATGCATTGGACAATCTAATTAATTGTTACAATCTAAAAGGAGATTATTACGCAAATAGAGGACGTTATGAAGAATCTATTTCTACTTATGAAAAAGCCATCGAAGTAAATACTCAATCAAATCTTATTGAATCAAAAGAGCTTATTAATTCCAAGAAAAATATACTCAAAATTCAGACTTTAATCGCATTTAAGTATTTAGATAAAGGCTTGTATGATCAATCTATTTCTTCTCTCAAAAAAATTTTGGACTCGGTCATAGATACATACGGTTTTGATTCAAGTGAGTTTATTGACGCAAAAAATAATCTAGTTAGGACATATAATGCTAAAGGAAAGAATTTTTTTGATAAAAGCCGTTATGATGATGCTATAGTAACATATGAAAAATCCTTGGATATTTCTAAAGACAAAGGAGTGTCTAGTACATACATTAACGACGCAATTGACGGGATTATAAAATCTTATTACCAAAAATCTTGCGCCTATGAAGAATATGGAAAATATGAAGATGCAATTACAAATCTTGAAAAAGCACTAGAAGTGGCTAAAATATATAATATAAATAAAATAAGAACTAATTATGTAGCTGATAAAATATTCTCAATTTTAAAGGACCAATATATCTATTATTCAAAAGAGTACAACTCTCAAAAAATGAATGAAATTCTTAATAGAGCACTAAATCTTATCCGAGAAGGACATTCCTCAGTCAATTTCGATGAAAATACTATAAAGTCTTATTTTGAAAGATTCAAAAAAGAAAGATCAGAACAAAGTGAAAAGAAGTCATATGAAAAAAATCAAGAAAAAACAAAAGAACATAGAAAAGAAAGACATGAAAAGTCTAAGAACATATTAGATGAGATTTCAATCAAAGAACTACTTATAAAATTTGAATTAGAAGATAACGAAAATGTTACAAAAGATATTATAAAAGAACAGTATAGATACTGGGTAGACCTTCTTCATCCGGATAAAAATCTAAATAAAAGTGATGCGACAAGAAAAAAAGCTGAAGAAAAGTTAAAAGAAATTAATACTATCTACAAGAAACTGATTGAATACTTCCCTTAAGATTGCTAACAATTAATTTTTTCTAATATTTTAATTAAGACATTAATACATGAATTTCTATCAGTTGCAATACATGGAACAATTTCTATATTCTTTGGGATATTTAAATTCTCTCTAATATATTCATTGTCAAATGCACCGAAAAGATCCTTCTTATTGGCAGCAATTATATAGGGGACATCTGATTTTTCTTTAAAAAACTTTAATATGTCTTTGGCTAATGATAAGTCTCTTTGAGTGCTGTCAATCATTACTACGAATCCAATCATATTTTTTGATAGGATTTCCCACATAAAATCAAATCTGTCTTGACCTGGAGTTCCAAATAGATATACTATCATATCATTGTCTAAAGTAACTCTGCCGAAATCCATGACCACAGTTGTAGTATGCTTATCCAAAGTTTTTTCCTTACCAAGTATCTGCTCAGTTTCAACAACTTTAATATCACTAAGATTTTTAACAAGCTCTGTTTTTCCACTATTAAAAGGGCCTGTTATTATTATCTTAGGATATTTCATTAGATCACTTTGGCAATCTCCTCGGCAGCTCTTTTCATATCAAGAAATACTAGCCCCAATTTTGCATCTTTTTTAGCTAAAGCAGTCAATACAGCTTCTTCTCCAGCCCCCATCAGTAATATATACCCATTTTGTCCTTTAACAAATACCTCTTCTAGACTACCTTTCATAAGTTCTTTTGAGGTTCTCTCGCCTAGTGAAAGCATAGCGGCCGACATAGCAGCTACACGATCTTCTTCTACATCTTTGGGTAACGCACTGGCAATTACTAGTCCATCTGTCGAAACTACAGCTGATGCCTCTATATCTGGGGAAGTACCCCCTAGATTCTTCAACAATTCAGTTAATTTCTCTATTCTACTAGCCATTAGCTCACCTTATTATCAATCTTTAAATTTTTCAAATGATACTAAACATGGGGCATCCTTATTAAAATCAAATTTATACATGTATTTTAATGATTCTCCTTCCTTATTATATTCCATTGCACCAAGTAAAGTAATTGCTCTAAGACATGCTATTTCTTTTCCTTCGGCAATTAGTTTCGAACAATGAGATTTGTAAGGGCATTGAATTGCTTTAAAAGTAAAATTGTTATCATCCCCTGCCATTTCAAAATCAGCGCTATTAATAAATTCAGCCTTGACAAGTGCATCAATAAACATTTTTGCCGTATTATAAGGGCTAAGACCTTTTTGAAAATTCATACCTAGGTCATTCCATGACTCAATAAATGGCTTAATAGCTATAGTTCCCCATCTTCTGTAAAATAACTTTGGTTTGTCAAAGAATATATTCGCAGTATTTTCAACACCGTATAGCCAAGCATTCATTATAGTACTTGTATATTTCAATTTCACATTAATATCCATATAATACACCTTTGAGAATTTCGCAATTAATAGACAAATTACTATAAAAATTAGGATATTTAAAGTTTTCCTTAAATAAAATTACAAATATATTAAAAATTTTAGAATGAAAAAATGATTAATCTATTAGAAAAAATGATTAAATTTCAAATAGGAAATAATTTATTTCAATGCATGAAACTTGCATGAATCAATGCATTTCCTGCATCTTATACATTCCATTTGGGACACAGCTCCCTTAGTTATAGCATCAGTTTCGCATACTCTATCACATATTTTACAGTTTTTGCAACTGTCATTTGATTTGATTTTATATATAGAGAATCTTGAAAATATGGCAAGAATAGCACCATAGGGACAAATATATCTACAAAAGGGCCTAGATATAAATACTGATGCAATCGATACAACTGCGACTGAGACAATACCATATAAAGTCCAATTAAGCGAGAATAGGTAGGAGAATGGTTCTATCCTTTGAAAAACTGGGGATTTGGTATACCATGCAATTACAGGTATTGACAAAGCAAGGAAATATTTTAAATTCTTTAGTATTTTATCTAAATTAGTTGGCATTGAGAATTTTGGTAACTTAGTACCTAACCAAGATAAGAATTGTTGCCAAGCACCTATTGGACATGCATAGCCACAGAATATTCTTCCGAAAAGAATCGAGAATAATACTGGTAAAATAAATAATAATGACCAATAAAGATAATTACCTTTTATTGCGCCGACAGCAAACAAAGCTAGCTGTTGTAATGACCCAGCAACACAGATACATCCACCTCGTATGAATCCCAAATAAATCAGAGATATACCTAACGTAAAATATCTAATCTCTTTTCTTCTAAGCTTAAAAAAGTATATTACTCCAAGAACCATCAAGGCAAAAGTAGCTATAACATCTTCCTTTACTAATTTTTCAAGCCCATTTCCAGATTCATTTTCAAGCTTTTGCTCAGCATTGATAAAAATATTATTGCCATAAATAGTTTTGTATTTATCTATAAACAGGGCTTCAGCTGCTTCTTTGACCATGCTATTTGTAATCCCAAATGATCTTAGATCTTCTATTCTAGTTTTTGGAGATACATTAATTCTTAAATACTTCATCAAGTCTCTACTGTCTATAGAATATGCATTTGCAACTTCTTCAATTGTCATTATTTTAATTTGACTGCCTTTGATCTCAGGAAAATTTATTTCGGTAGATGGAGAAGATTGATTTTGAGTATTCCCCGGTGTTGGTTCTGACTTATCACAAATTTTATTGTTATTTGTATCAATATATCTCCCGCATTCACCAGGATAAACACAACTTGAATTTGTTTCACCGAACGGGCAGTCATCCCATGAATAAACAGAAGAAAGGCTAAATATGCTAAGTAGTAATAGGGTAAATATTAATATTGAACTTTTATGGATATAATCACCTGACCTGGATAATTATTATAATGTTTAAAAGCATATTCCAGATTTATTCCCAAATTAATCCATATTTTAAAGGATAAAATATGAACGAATTAAATATAATAAATAATAATTAAAATGATTATTTTGATTATAATAATAACCGATAAAAAAAATATCTGAATTATTATTTACATAAATGCTTAAATAATGAATAAAGAAAGATGACTTGGCAGATTTATGAAAGAAAAATTATTATTCTCTACAGTAGTTATAGTAGTAGTTTTACTAGCATCGTATATTTCGATATTGCCTCCTAAAGGAGCAGATACAATAGAATTCGAAACTATTGCAAAGGGACAGTATTCTGGTATTTCGGAGAGAGGTACATATATAATAAATACAGACGAAGAATGGAAAGAATTCTTAAATAAATTTTTAACAAACAATATTAATTCAGAAATAGAAAATTTTAGATTTCAAGAAGGAAGACAGACAATTATAGCTATAACAATGTATGAAAATATAACTACGGGATATGATATAGAAATAAGGGAAGTATATGAATTCCCAAAGTATGTAAAACTAGATGTCATCCAGCAAATACCCTGTGCAGGTTGTATTCTTGAAGAAAAGGTCACAAGACCTTATCACATAATTTCTATTCCCAAAACTACAAAGGAAATTCGCCGTTAATTTTTTAAATGTTTTTTATATACTTAAAACCAATACGTGTTTGATAGGAGAAATTATTTTTTAGAATAGTTAAAAAATTTAAAAGGTGAGAATATGGCGAATATAAAACAACCTATGGGGATCCAGCCCGAAGGATCCCAGAGATATACTGGAAAAGATGCACTTAGAATGAATATTATGGCTGGAAAAATAGTTGCCGAAATAATAAAGACTACATTAGGCCCAAGAGGAATGGATAAGATGCTTGTGGAATATAATGGAGACGTAATGATAACTAATGACGGTGCAACTATTCTAAATAAGATTGACATATCTCATCCAGCAGCTAAAATGATTGTTGAAGTTGCAAGAACTCAAGATCAAGAAGTAGGGGATGGAACTACCACTGCTGTAGTTTTGGCGGGAGAATTATTAAAAAAAGCAGAAGGGTTACTTGATCAGGAAGTTCATGTATCTACAATAACAAATGGTTATAGTATTGCATCAGAAAAAGCCATTGAAACACTAAAGGAATTAGGAGAAAAAATAACTATTGATAATGAAAAAATTCTTTTAGAGATTGCAAAAACATCTATGACAGGCAAAGCTGCAGAAAAATCCATTGAAAAATTAGCTAAAATTGCAGTTGATGCTGTAAAAATTGCTACAATTAAAGAGAATGGAATTAATTCAATTTCTAAGGAGGATATAAAAATAACAGTTAAAGAGGGTGGAGGATTAGAAGATTCCGCTATAATCAATGGGATTCTAGTAGACGAAAATAGAGCCTCTGACTCGATGCCTCAGAAAATAAAAAATGCAAAAATAGCCATACTTACTAGTGCAATAGAAGTCAAAAAAACAGGTATTGATGCAAAAATAAGAATTACCTCACCTGAAAATGTACAAGCATTTATAGATCAAGAAGAATTCATGTTGAAAAGAATGGTAGATAGGATTACTAACGCTGGAGCAAACGTATTAATATGTCAAAAATCAATAGACGAAACCGCACTTCACTTACTTTCAAAAGCCGGGGTGTATGCGTTAAAAAGTGTAAGTGAAAAGGAGATAAAGAAAATATCAAAAGTCACCGGTGCTAGAATAGTTAATATGGCTCTTGATCTTGAACCCAGTGATTTGGGGAAGGCAGAATTAGTTGAAGAGAGAAAAGTCAGTGACGAATATATGACTTTTATTGAAGGTTGCCAAGACCCTAAAGCTGCAAGCATATTAGTTAGAGGTGGAACTAAACAGTTTGTTGAAACCGTCGAAAGAGCACTTGATGATGCAATAGGAGTATTAATTGCTGTTATTCGGGAAGGAGTTATCTGCACCGGGGCGGGTTCAACTGAAATGGAGATTGCAAAAAGATTGTCTACTTTTGCAAACACTTTGAAGGGAAGAGAACAACTTGCAGTTAAGGCATTTGCTGAAGCTTTAGAAGGTGTACCAAAAGCAATTGCAGAGAATTCTGGCCTTGATATGATAGATGTGCTTGTAAATTTAAGAGCTGCACATAACAAGGATAATGGCAAGAGTATGGGAATAAACGTCAAAAATGGGAAAATAGAAGACATGTTTAAGGTGGGAGTAGTTGAACCTCTTAAATTAAAAGAACAAGCAATAAAAAGTGCTTGTGAATCTGTAGTAATGATTCTTAGAATTGATGACGTGCTTGCCGGAAGAGAACTAGCTAAATCTGAAGCAAATAAGGGAATGACAAAAGCAGCTCAGGATATGGCATAAATTTATTTTTATTTTTTAATACCAAATTTTAAATATATTATAGCTTACTAAAAATTGTGATAATTGCAGTTTCAGATTTACATATAGGATTAAAAGAGTTTGATAAAGAAACCTTTATCGAATTTTTAGACTATATTTACAATCTATTTTCAAAAAATAATAAAATAAATAATCATTTTGTACTAGTAGGGGATATATTAGAATTTTCAATGAGAGATCCTGTAAAAGTCATATTAGAAAACGAAGATCTTCTTAAAAAAATAAAAGAGATAGAAAATATTTCTAACGTTTATTATATATTTGGGAATCATGATATTGTTATGCAAGACTTATCAAATAATAATCCCAATTTTCCTTTTAGAGTTTTCAAGCAATTAACATTGAAAGAAGGCAAATCAATCTATTTTTTTACACATGGATATGAACTTGATGTGTTGACTAGCATTAATAAAGATATTGAATTATATGAAGAGTTTTTTAAAAAATCTTGTTACGAAGGAGAACTAAAAGGATCAATTAAAGATTTTCTGTGGAAGATTGGCAAATTCTTTAGAGATGTCGAACAACTTCCAATCCCCCTAATAGAGGATATGCAAGACAAACTTGCTAAAAGCCCTGGATTTAGGCTTACTGTTGGAAAGGTGGAAAGATTATCTATATCTCCTTTTCTTAATATTTTTATTCCTTTTAGCTCTAATGCAAAGTTTATTTTTGGACATACGCATAGACCTTTTATTACTAAGGATAATAGAGTCATTAATCTTGGAAGTTGGAGAAAAGACGAATCCCGCCATAATATTTTTTTAAAAATAGATAAAGATCAATTAGACTTATTTGAATATTCAAGAGAAAAAATAGAAGCTTTAAAGAAAGTAGATAAAAGTGATTTATAGACTTATTTGAATAAATTTTGATAAAGGGGTAAGATTCCTAAATGAGTTTTCTATATAATTTAATGAAACAATTAATTATGTATTAAAGTTAAAAAATAGTTTGTTAATCCTATTAATATTCGGTAAAACTTATATACTAGTTAAGGAAAAATTAAACAATGTCTTGTTAAACTAAGTTAAATTTGGTTTAAAGGACAATTAATAAAGGAGGTTTGAAAATGGAAAGAGAATACTGGGGCAGTAAAATGGGTTTCTGGCTTGCTGCTGCAGGATCAGCTATTGGGCTTGGAAATATATGGCGTTTTCCATATTTAACAGGTGCTAATGGTGGAGCGGCATTTGTCTTGATATATGTATTAATTGCATTTACAATAGGTTTTTCAGTTATGCTCGCCGAATTTGTGATTGGTAGGTCGACTAAGCTGAATCCTGTAGGCGCATTTCAGAAACTTAAGGGTGGCCCGTGGCAAATTGTTGGATGGATGGGAGTAGCAGCAGGATTTATTATCCTCTCGTACTACTCAGTCATAGGGGGATGGACAATAAAATACATACTAAGTTCATTTACCGGCTTAATATCTCCAAATACTGATGCAACAAATTATTTCCTAAACTTCATAGGAAATGGACCACAAGCAATACTATACCATGCCATATTTATGGCTATAACTATATATGTTGTGTATAGAGGTGTTGGAAAAGGTATAGAAGATACTTGCAAGATACTAATGCCAGCGCTATTTTTAATCTTAGTAATACTAATTATAAGAGCGGTCACCTTACCAGGTGCTTTTGCAGGAGTAGAGTTCTATCTAAAGCCTGATTTCTCAAAAATAACTGGACAGACATTATTAGCTGCTTTAGGCCAAGCATTCTTTTCACTATCTCTTGGGATGGGTGCAATGATTACCTATGGAAGCTACTTAGGCTCTAAGAAAGCATCTTTACCACAATCAGCAGCAACTGTTACACTGCTTGATACATCGGCTGCATTTCTAGCCGGATTTGTAATATTCCCTACAGTATTTGCATTTGGAGTTGAACCTGGAGCAGGTCCAGGACTTACTTTCATTACATTGCCAAAAGTATTTGCAATGATGCCTGGTGGAGCAATATGGTCTGCATTGTTCTTCTTATTACTATGCGTAGCCGCAATAACATCAGCTATATCTTTACTAGAAGTAGTTGTTGCTTATATGATTGACAATCTAAAATGGCCCCGACACAAAGCTTCTTTGATTATCGGTGGAGCAATATTCTTACTAGGTATACCTTCAGCCTTGTCAAACGGTGCTGTTCCAATAAACGTATTCGGTATGGCATTCTTAGATGCTATGGATTACCTAGCTTCGAATATATTATTGCCTCTAGGCGGTATGCTAATTGCACTATTCGTGGGATGGGTTATACTAGGCACTGCAAAGAAAGAAACAACTACTGAGGGAGAATTCAAATTCCAGCCAGTATGGATTTGGATTTGCAAAGTTATAGCCCCATTAGTAATATTCATAATATTCCTAAATAAAATTGGAATTATATGAAAAAATTTTTATTTTTTATTTAATTTTTTTATTATAATATCCGCAGGTAAGTTATGTCAGAACTATTATATATGGATAATTCTTACCTAAAAGAATTTGATGCAAGAATTACTTCAGTTAAATCAAAATATATTTTGCTCGATAAGACAGCTTTTTACCCAAATAGTGGTGGAGTTGAATATGACACGGGTAAAATTATCAGAAAAAGTGATGGAAAAGAATTCAAAGTTATCTATGTAGGAAAATTTGAGGGAGAAGTAAGCCATGAAGTTGATACAGAAGGACTAAATCAGGGTGACGAAGTACATGGTATCCTAGATTGGGAAAGAAGATATGAGTTAATGAGATATCACACAGCTGCACACCTTATTTCTGGAGTTTTTAATAGAAACTATAATCTATTAATTACTGGAAATCAACTAACTACTGAAAAAGGTAGGATAGACCTAAATCTTGAAAAATTTGATATAGAGTTTATCAAAAGAATAATCGATGAAGCAAATTCTTTGATAGAAAAAAATTATCCAGTAGATATTTACTATAAGTCTATAGAAGAAGCTAAGGAAGATCCTTCCCTTTTCAAATTGGCTATGGATTTTCCTCATGATGTCAAGGATCTAAGAATTGTCGAAATAAAAGGAGTTGATGCACAAGCCGATGGTGGATGCCATGTAAAAAGTCTAAAAGAAATAGGTAAAATTGAATTTCTTGAAGCAGTTAATAAGGGAAAGAATAATAGAAGAATTTATTTCTCAATTACAGATAAATAACTTAATAAATTAATTATTTAGTTTCATTCCATGGAAAAGGATTATTGGGCAATAATTATTTCAGCAATTATTTTTGGTCTAATAATCCCCGGCGGACAATTCTTCTTTAATTTGGGTTTTTCATTATATGAGGTCTCAACTTACTCATTATTATTTATATTTGTTCTCACCATACCGTTCTTACTATTTAAAAGATCAATTCCATTTACAAAAAGTAATATTGTTTTTTATCTAGTATACGGATTGATAGGTGCATTGTTACAATTAACACAATTTGGAGGAATGATTTTTGGAACTCCAGTTGCCATTGTGGCAATTCTTATCTACACACAGCCAATTTGGACGACTATATTTGGCAAAATATTCTTGAATGAGAAAATAACTAAAAACAAAACTATAGCCGTATTAATAGCCTTCTTAGGAACATTTATCATTATCTCCCCTTGGAAAATTACTAATATTGGAAATATAACTGGAACTATATTGGCTTTATTTGCTGGAATTTTTCTATCTTTATGGGTTATTTTAGCTCGTAAAACTGCAATTAACAAAGAGCATTATATAAATACTTTATCAGCTTATTCCTTGTTTTCTTTATTATGGCTATTGGCTTTTTTTCCAATTTTAAATAGATTGATTGAGAATTATTTGGTAATAAGGCTATCTTTTGATTTTCCAAGGATATATTTGGTATATTTTCTTATTTTTTCTTTTATAGCTGCTTTCTTACCTAATTCATTATTTTACAAGGGGATAAAAAAAGTTGAGGCGTCTGAAGCAGGCATCATTCTTCTTTTAGAACCAGTTGTTGCATCAATAATTGGGTTTCTTATTTTCAGCCAATATTTAAATTCTGCCATTTTCTTCGGCGGAGGATTAATAATTATCTCAAATTATCTGGCTATCAAAGATAGGTAAATTACAATATATTTAAATAAATATAAGTTAAGCAATAATTATGGAAAAGTGTAAATCTTTGGATATTGATTCTGATTTAACTTGTGAGTTGATTGAAAAGTCTTACAACTATGGGATAGATACCTTTGGAATAGCCAATCTTGAATATCTACGAGAATATGAAACTTATCCCATAGATCTTCTTGATAATTATTGTAGAGGAGTCAGTATAGGATTAAAAATTCCTAATGAAGTCCTTAATAGACTTCCTGAAAGTCGAGCCATTTATGCAAAGCATTATGTGATGATAAATGATAGATTAGATTTTATTGCATATGAACTTTCGAAATTCTTAGAATCAAAAAAATATAAAGCATTTCCAATACCTGCTTCTAAAGTCCTTAAAGATTTTAAATGGAGGAGTTTTATTTCTCATAGAGCTATTGCAAGAACTGCTGGAGTAGGATGGATCGGCAAATCGTTAAATTTGATAACAAAAGAGTATGGTCCCCGAATACGTTTTGCATCAATATTAACAGATGCACCATTAGAAACTGGAAAACCACTTGAAAATAAATGTGGAGATTGTCAAAAATGTATCGATAGTTGTATTGTTGGTGCAATTAAAGATTACGAATTTAAGGATTATCCCAAAGATAGAAACTATTCAATTGATATGGAAAAATGTGTTTCAAAACTTCAAGAATTCTCAAAAGATCCTGATATCGGAGTAATGGTTTGTGGAATTTGCCTTAAAGTTTGCCCTTGGGGAAAAAATTAATAAACGTATAGATAAATAATTTTTATGTTACTTTTATATAAGAATGGTGCGATTTATGAATGATGAAAGTAAATCTAAAGAGGAATTGATTGAAGAACTTAATCAATTAAGAAGTAATTATGATTGCTATAAATTTCTATTTGATAACGCACCTCTAAGTTATGTATCTATTGATGAAAATGGAAAAATCATAAAAGTAAATAAAACTTGGATTGAATTTTTTGGATATCAAGCAGATAACTTTTCTGGGTATCCTTTTGAAAATTTTATTGTTCCTGAATGCATTGAGGACTTTAGAAATTTTCTTACTTTCTTCAAAGAAGAAGGTCTAGCAAGTGATGTAGAATTTGAAATGTTGAAAAAAGATGGTTCAAGGGTATTAGTTTCAATTAACGGTAAAATTGTTTATGATACTAAAGGGAAATTCAAGAAAGGACATTTGATAATTAGAGATATCAAAGAAAGGAAGAAAGTTATCGAAGCAATAACTGCAAGTAGACAAAGATTATACTCTCTTTTAGAAGAATTACCGGCTTATGTTTGTGTTTATGGTCCTGATCTTTCTATTAAGTTTGTAAATAGGTATCTTAGAGAGAATTTTGACCTAGCAGATGGAAAAAGCTGTTACAAAATCTTTCACGGACATAAAGATAAGAATCAAGAGCCATGCATATCCTGTCCAGTGACAAATGTATTTAAAACAAAAAAAATTGAAATAAGTGAAAGAACGCAAATAAATGGCAAAACATATCAAATTTATGATTTCCCATTCATAGATTATGATGGTTCATTACTTACAGTTGAAATGGGAATTGATATAACTGAAAGAAAGAAAACTCAAGAAGAACTTCAAGAAAGTGAAAGTAAATTAAAAGGCATATTTGCAGCAGCCCCAATAGGAATTGGCCTTTTAAGAAACATGAAAATTGAATGGTGTAATCAAAGAATGTGCCATATGACAGGTTATGAATATAACAATCTAATTAATAGTGATACAAGAATTTTTTATAATAACGATAAAGAATATAATCGTATTGAAGATTTATTCAAATCAAATTCAAATCAATCTAGTCCGATAGACATTGAAACCAAGTGGAAAAGAAAAGATGGAACTTTTTTTGATTGTCATTTAAGAAGCAGTCCTCTAAACCCCTTAGATCATAATAAAGGATATATTATAACAATAACAGACATAACAGATAGAAAGAAAGCCCAATTACAACTTGAAGAGAATATTCAGTATATCGCATTCTTGATTGACCACATAAGAAATCCTTTATCAATCATTAGTGGCTATGCTGAACTGAAAATTAAAGACGAGAAAATGCACAATAGAATTCTAAACCAAGTTGATAAAATTGAAGACCTTATTCAAGGGCTAGATAAAGGTTGGATAGATACCGAAGACACAAAGCAATTCCTCAAAAGTTTTATGTAAAATTATAATAACTGTAATATATAGAATAAAAAAAATAATTTTGATATATTGTTTTATTAATCCATTAAGAATATAGCAGCAGCAACTACAGTTGTCCATTTACCACATGGATCTCCTTTTGTGGCTATGGCAATACTTTCACTGTCAATAATTTTTCCACTTGCTTTGTATATTTCATTTCTTTCATCCCATGCATTATCGGGATTAAAATCAATGCCTAGAGTCGTGGCTAACATAGTTGCAGCAAGATCTTCAGCATAGTCACCTGAAAACTTTTCATCCTGCCCAAACATGTGGACTTCGCTTAAATATCCATAATTACCCTTTTCTGCTGGTACTGCAAGTCCAACTGCTGCAGATAGTTGTCTATTTGGCTCGTCTGTTGCGTTTCGTGCCATTACACAAAAAGTAATTTGGCCTGCTTTTAAACATTTTAATCCTTCTTCCTTTTCAATTATATCGCAGTACGGAGGAAGAATACTTGAAACATTAACAAGATTACATTTTTCAATTCCAGCTTCTCTAAGTGCAAGCTCAAAGGACTGAAGTTGGTCCTTATGAACTCCTTTCCCTTTAACAAAGAATACCTTTTTGGGCACCATGGTTTAAAACATTAATATAGGTATTTAAGCGTTTTGGACTGCATTTGACTGCTAGATGGGGTTTTGGTCAAATAAAATATAATTTAAATGAAAATGATTTCTTATATATTAATAAAAAATATAAAAAAGTAATATTATAGTTCTAAATCCCAAATAAAGACATAATAAGTATTTAAAGCAATAAAAAAAGATGAATTTACCTTTTAAGAATAAATAAAATTAATAATAAATTTTTCTAAAACCTTATAAATATTTAATAATCATTTATATTATGTTCCCAATCGCTGATGAAAATTTCTCCACTGAAAGACCATATGTAACTTATGGATTGATAATTACGAACATATTGATTTATACCATCAATTATTTCACAGGAGATTCATTAAATAATTTATTTGCTTTTGTTCCAGAAAATTTTCTTTTGGGTATAGAACCTTGGACAATTATTACTCATCAATTTATGCACGGCGGTTGGGCTCATCTTCTTGGTAATATGTGGTTTCTTATAATATTTGGAGACAATATTGAAGCTACTCTTGGAAAGACTAAATATATTATTTTCTATCTCTTTTGCGGAATAATTGCCGCATTATCCCATATGGCATTTAATATGGAATCAGTTGTTCCGACTGTAGGTGCATCAGGTGCCATATCTGGTATACTTGGAGCTTATATAGTATTATACCCAAAAAATAAGATTAGTACACTAATACCATTTGGGTTTGTAAGAATATACAAAGTGGAGGCCTTATATTACCTTATCATATGGTTTGTTCTCCAACTAGTATTTAGCATAGGCGACTCTAATGGGGGAATAGCCTATATGGCACATTTAGGTGGATTTTTAGGAGGAGTAGTTTTAATAAAACTTTTTGGTGGGAAAAAGAAGAAAGCTATAAGAGATTCTCTTTATACATGGGAGAACCGTTATGATAAAGCTTAGAGATTCAATAGAAGGGGAAGAATCATTTGAATCACTTTTGATCAAGAGGAGGTCTGTAAGAAGTTTTAATCCGAAACAAATAACCTTCCAACAGCTTTCCAATATTCTTTTTGCATCTTATGGAACAATAAATAATGGTCCGCATAAAACTGTACCCTCTGCCGGTGCGCTATATCCACTGTCTATATATGTAATAGTTGGAAAAGAATCCATTGATAATTTAAATAATGGAATATATAGATATTTACCAATTACAAATAGTATAGAAATTATAAAGGAAGGGGATGTAAGAAGAAGAATTGCTATAGGTTGCCTAGGCCAAGCTTTTATTTCTAAGGCTCCAATTATAATTATTATTGCAGCTAATTTTGAGAGAATGAAATACAAATATGGGAACCGAGGAATTAGATATGCTCTTATTGAAGCAGGTCACTCTTGTCAAAATATAGAATTAGCCACATTATCATTAGGTCTTGTTTCCTGCCCTGTCGGAGCATTTACAGATAGTGAAATAGTGAAAACACTTGGATTGTCTGATTATGAAATCCCAGTATATGTTATTCCTATAGGAAACGAGGATAAATAAGAAAAAATATAAAAATACTACTTATTTCTAAAAAAGGTATCTAATCCTACTTCAACAATTATAGCCAAAACAATAATACAGATGCTAACAAGAGCCGTCAAAGCTATATCATTTTGGACGCCGTATAATGGATTTGTTCTTTTGAGGTATATTCCTAATAAAGCCCATATTGCTACAAGGCTATAGGCTACATCTTTTCTAGTTATAATCATTAAGAGAGTGATAACTAAAGCAGCTATAATTACGAACATTGTCCAGAATACTTCACTAATTCCGAATCCGTCCCATTTAATTGTAACTAATAAAGCAGTAATATTTGCAATTGTGGCAACAGTTATCCATCCGAGATAAACGCTTATTGGAATTTGAACAAACATTCTTTCCTTTCTTGATGTAATCTCTTTACCTATACCAAGATTTAAATATAATTTTAAAAGAGAGAACAAAAGAATTAACATAATTATCAAAGACAAAAATATCTGTTGGTAGTGCCATGCAAATATCCATGACATGTTTGCTATACCTGCTAAGAAAAAATAGTAAGAAGTCTTTTTTAGAAATGGCATTTCAATTTTATCTTTTTTGAATAGATCTCTTGCTTGGTAGATTCCAAAGAGCACTAACAAGATAAATATTATCCCCCAAATAGAGAATGTCAATCCAATAGGTACAAAAAGATTGGGTATTGCATCAGAGAGTTCACCTGTATTTTTTCCATTTATTGGCAAGGCGTTAGCAAGATAATTAACAAAAAGAGTCCCTATTACTGCAATTATATTCAATATTTGAAACATTTGTTTATTATTTGAATTTATCATGATATTATTTAAAATTAAGAAAGATATAAAGTTTTCTAATTTATATTAATCAAAAAATGATTTGTTTAAATCTGCACTATTGCTATAACCTCTTTTTTCCCAGTAACCCTCATATTCTTTATTACTAGATACTTCTATTTTAGTAATCCATTTAATCCATTTATAACCCCATTTGTCTTCAGCAACTAAAATAAAAGGATATCCCGTACTAGGAGTAAGAGTTATGTCATTTATTTTGTACCTAATAGGATATTTTTATCAAGAATATACTCTAAAGGAAGAGAAGTAGAATAACCATCATACGCATAAAATATGATGGTATTGGCTTTTGGGTCTAACCCTGCTTCATCAAGAACATCTTTTAATAGAATTCCTTCCCAAAGATTTTTAGATTTCCATCCCTCAACACAATTAATTTGAACTACTTTTTTGTATTTTTGATGAGCTAATACTTCATCGTAGGTATATTTCCTCGGATTGTTAACTAGCCCAGACAGCTCAAGCCTATAAGACTTAATATCGATATTTTGAGGTCCTTTAATAGAAACGTCTCTTAATTCGATGAAAGAAGAAAGGTTTTCCCCATTATATTGTCTAATCTCAACTGATTGGAGTTCATTAACTCTTTCCGATACACACCCTACAAATAGTATGAGAACAGAAATTACAAACAAGGTAAATCTCTTATTTAACATTAATCCTCCAGCTAACAAATGTTTATTTTTTATTTATAAAAATCTATTTCGTATAATATAAAACATGAATCAAGTAAGTATATAGTTTTTATTTCAATTAAGGAATATTTTTTATTTTTTATATTTAAATTGTCAAGAAATTAACATTAATCTTATATATCTTCTATTGCACTTTAATAAAGGGGTTTTAATGAATATTATTAATGGTGGGGTCACAAAGGTCAAAGGTATCAAAGGTCAGGGCATTCATGCTGGTTTTAAAAAAGAAAAATTAGACTTCATGATTATTTATTCTGAAACTATTTGCAATGCAGCTGGTGTATTCACCAAAAATAAGGCTGCTGCAGCTCCTGTAATTATTGACCGTGAGTTTTTATCAGATGGAAAAGCTCAAGCGATAGTATGCAATAGTGGATTTGCTAATGCTTGCACGGGCAAAGAGGGAATTGATAATGCCTTATTAACGGCTGAACTAGTATCAAATAAATTAGGTATAAAGAAAGAAAATTGTCTAGTTTTCTCTACAGGCGTAATAGGAATACCTTTACCAATGGAAATAATGAAGAGTGCAATTGAAAAAACTATACCACAATTAGAGAGTACTACTAAGGCTTCGGAAAATATAGCAACTGCAATACTAACCACAGACCTTGTTAAAAAAGAAATAACAATAGAAAACGATGGTTATATTATATCTGGGATAACTAAGGGTAGTGGGATGATACACCCAAATATGGCTACAATGTTGTGTTATATTCTTACTGATGCAGAAGTTCCTTCGGACATATTAAAAGAATCATTAGTATCTTCGGTTAACAAATCATTCAATAGAATCTCTGTTGATGGAGATACTAGTACTAACGATTCTGTTGTTATTCTGGCAAATGGTCTTTCAAATATTAAAATAGATTCTAGTAAAAAAATTGAAAGCTTCAAGAAGGCTTTGGACTTTGTTTGTATAGAACTTGCTAAAAAAATTGCAAGAGACGGAGAAGGTGCTACAAAACTAATCGAATGTGAGTGTAATGGTGCAAAAACTCAGGAGGATGCAGATATAGCTTCAAAAGCCGTTATATCTTCAAGTCTAGTGAAATCAGCAATTTTTGGAGAAGATCCAAACTGGGGCAGGATTGTAGCTGCTGTAGGATATTCAGGTGCAGAAATGGATCTTGAAAAAATAGAAGTAAAATTAGGAGAGATTACAATTGTGAAGAATGGAAAAGGTGCGGGAGTGCCTAAAGAGGAAGCAAGGAAAGAATTACAAAAAGAGAATATTAAGATAACAATAAATATGAACATAGGAAAGTATTCTTCAAGAGCATGGGGTTGCGACCTTTCCTATGATTACGTTAAAATTAATGCAGAATACCATACATAAGGTGAAATAAATGAATTTAGAAGAAGCAAAAAATCTTGAGAATAATTATGTTTTTAATACATATGGAAGATTCCCCCTTGTTGTAGAAAAAGGTGAAGGATGCTATATTACTTCCACAGAAGGAAAAAAATACTTAGATTTCTTAGCAGGCATAGCAGTAAATTCACTTGGACACAGCCACCCAAGGGTTGTGAAAGCTATCACTGAACAAGCAAAAAAAGCTATTCACGTCAGTAATTTTTACCATATACCATCCCAGTACCTTTTAGGCAAAAAATTATGTGAGATCTCTGGATTGGAAAGAGCATTTTTTTGCAATAGTGGTGCGGAAGCAAATGAAGGGGCAATCAAACTTGCTAGAAGATACCAATCACAAAAAGGCAAAGATGAGATAATATACTTCTCTCATTCGTTTCATGGTAGGACAATTACAACTTTAATGGCGACAGATAAAGATAAATACAGAGTTGGATTCGGGCCTTTTCCTCCTGGGTTTATTAAAGCTGAATTTAATGATGTAAATGATGTTTTGGAAAAAGTAACAAACAAAACAGCGGCTTTTATTGTTGAGCCTGTCCAAGGAGAAGGCGGCATTAATATTTCTTCAAAGGAATTTATTAAAACACTTTCAGATCTAAGGGACGACAAAGGAGTATTACTTATTTTTGATGAAGTTCAGTGTGGTATCGGAAGAACGGGTAAATGGTTTGCATTCCAGCATTATGATGTTCAACCAGATATTATAACATTGGCTAAAGCACTTGGTGGTGGAATACCTATTGGCTCCATTGTGGCAAAGAAGGAAATATCTGATGTACTAAAGCCAGGAGACCATGGAACTACATTTGGTGGAAATCCTTTAGCAACTACAGTGGCTCTTACAGTTTTAGATGCTATTGAATCAGAGAATCTAATTGAAAATGCAAATAACATGGGTAAATACCTTCTAAAAGAATTAGCTTTTATGAAAGAATATCCAAAAGTAAAAGACATAAGAGGTATTGGACTAATGGTAGGAATTGAATTTGAAGATCTATGCAGTGATTTTGTAAAGAATTGCTTCGATAACAACTTATTAATAAATTGCACTAGGGACAAAGTAATAAGACTAGTTCCACCATTAATTGTAACAAAAAAAGAGATAGATGAAGCTATTTCAATAATGAAAAAATCAAAGATATAATTACCCTTGGATTTCTAAAATAGTCGCTGCGATATCCCCTTTATTTTTTGTTAGAATAGCTTTTGCTTTTTCTTTATCTGCTCCAGTTTGAGCTATTACTAAGTCTATATCTTCTTCAGTTATTTTGATCTCTACATCCTTTGATTCTTCTTTGTAATTGCCCGCTAACTGATAAGTTTTTTGTCCCATCATTGTAGTTTCTGTAACTTGAGGATTTTCAAAGATTAACTTTTTATCTTTAGTAAAAATGATGACTTTTTCTGCAGGAATATCTTTAGTTGAAACACCCATTTGTTTCATCATTTTCTGCATTTTTCTTTGATCTATCTTGGGATACATAATTTCACCTAAGAAAAATAAAAAAAAGAAAATTATAAAGTTTACGATTATATTTTTTTCTTTCTTCTTGACATTAAATAATAGGCAAAAGCTGATCCACTTAATACTGCAGGTAGTTCAAATCCAGGGACTCCTTTTATTGGAGATTGGGGCTCTGCAGATTTAACTGTGGTATACAAGACATCCTGTCCTGTATCGCCTTTA
>LNGD01000001.1 GCA_001587675.1 Candidatus Methanofastidiosum methylothiophilum | reverse complement strand
GCCTACAAGATGAGGATTATTGACCTTGTCAACGGTAAGTTAAAAAATGATTCGATGGGCGGAGTTGTTCTATCTACTCCCTTTGGGGAATCCAAAGAAGCTAGAATCCTTGGAACAATAATTGGCTCTTACAGGAATAGTGAAAATACCTATGGCTCACTTACAATAGATGATGGAACTGCCACAACTAGATTAAAGGCATGGTCAGATAAAATTGAGATTCTAAATAAATTTAAGGAAGGCGAGATTGTAGACATAATTGGAAGGGTAGGAGAATTTCAAGACGAACTCTATATTGTGCCAGATATGATAATTGCCGTTACACCAGACTACTGGATTTACAGAGAATTGGAGCTTTCTAAAAGAATAAAGGAACTAATGGAAAGGGGCCTTTCATTTGAATATGAATCAAAGGTAGATACTTCTCAGCCACCAACTACTAAAGAAGATTCATATAAAAAAGATGAGATTGAATATGAAACAACTGAGGAAGTCAAGATCAGCGAAGTTGAAGAAATATTAAATGAGCAAGAAATTGAAGATTTGATGGAAGAAGTATCAGAAGAGAAAATTACCAATGAAATATCAAAGGACAAAGATGAAATTTCCTTCTTCGATGATCTAGATGAAGAAAAGATTAAGGAAAATGTCTATGATCTATTAAAGACCGATCCTAAAATATCGAAGTCTGAAATATCAAATGTTTTGAGCATAGATGAGCTTGATGTTGAACTTGCAATAAAGGACCTCATTGACGAAAATAAAATAAAATCAAAGGAAGATGGATTTGAGTTAATTGAATGAAAGATATTTCTTTTATGCAATAGCATTTTCATTCATATTTGTTTCAGCATTTGTTCTTTTGTCCTTCAGTGAAGTTAAAATTCAAGAAGACCATTTCACAAAGATTTACTTTAATACTAAAATCCTTGAGAAAAATAACGAATATGGAATAAAAGTAAATGAAGGAAATATAACTTTAAATGACAGCCAGTACAATGTTGGAGACTCTTTTTTCATAAACGGAAAAGGTTATACCATTGGGATGATTAATAACGATTCTATTCTTTTATATAACTATACAAAGAAAGTGAATGGATTAATTTTCTTTGAGTATACCATTGAGAACGTAGAAGGGTCCGATAAAGATTATTCTTATACAATTCTTATTGATGACAAAAAAATACTTGAAGGGAAAGAATCAGTCAGATCAAATGAGAAAAAAATCCTTTATAATGAGATTAAATTTAATGAAGCTGGAGACCATAGGCTCTCTATTCTCTTAAATACTGGTGCTGAGATCCATTTTAATTTTTCATCGGTGAAGTAATGAAATCAAAAATTCTTGAAATCCTTGAAAAAAGATCAACTTTTGTTTCAGGGGAGGAAATATCGAAAGAATTAGGAATTTCACGAGCTGCTATTTGGAAGCATATTCAGAAACTTCGAGAGCTTGGTTATGAGATTGAATCAAAGACAAATGAAGGCTACAAGCTAATTAAAACTCCGGATAGTCAAATCCAATATGAACTTGAAAGATTACTTAATACAAAGATCATCGGTAAAAAGATTCTTTTCTTAAAAGAAGTAGATTCTACAAATAATAGAGCAAAGCAGATTGCATTAGAAGAAAAAGAGGGGACAGTTGTAATTTCTGAAAAGCAGACCTCTGGCAGGGGCAGACGTGGGAGGAACTGGGAGTCTCCAGAAGGAGGAATTGCGATATCATTTATTCTAAAACCAAATGTTTCTCCAGAGAGGGCACCCCAGATGACATTGATATCTTCGTTGGCACTTGTAGAAACTCTGAATACAATTCATAATGGATTGAATGCAAAAATTAAATGGCCAAATGATATTCTAATATCTGGTAGAAAAATATCAGGAATACTTACTGAACTATCAGCGGATATGGAAAAGATAAACTATGTTGTTGTTGGGGTGGGGGTCAATCTAAACTCCACAATTGAAAATTTACCAGAAAATGCGACTTCTCTAGAGATAGAAACAAAAGAGCAGGTGCCAGTTAAGCAATTTTTAAAGTCTTTTTTTAATCATTATGATAAATTATACTTAGAATATCTAAATGGTGGGATAGACCAAATAATTGAAAGGTGGAAGAAAAATTCTGATACTCTTGGAAAAAAGGTTAAGATAATTGGAATCAATGAAACTTATGAAGGCTTGGCAAAAGACATTGATGAAAATGGGGCACTTATATTAGAAACCAATGAAAAAGAAATTAGAGTTTATTCCGGTGATGTTTCTTTAAGATAATAACTCAATCTCCTCTAGGATACTAATGATTTTATCTTTTAGAGGAGGAAGGTCTATAGTTACAGTATCCCAAACAGCATCTAAATCAACACCAAAATAGTCATGAATAAGTTTATCCCCCATTCCGGACATTTTTCTCAATGGAAGAGTATTATACTTCTCTCTAAATTTCACATCTAAATTTTTTGTTGCTTCTCCAATTATCTCTATTTCTCTTATAGTAGCAGCTTGTATTAACGAACTTTCCATAAAATCTTCATAGTCAACTCCTCTAATATATTCTTCTATTCTTTCAATAGAGTCTAATATGTGTTTAAGGTATAAAATGTTCTTTTTCATTCGTATAACACTACCATTTGCTTTCGGATATAATCAATTATATAGGGGCTTATAGACTTCTCAGTTAACAAATCAACTTTGATCCCAATTAATTCTTCAAGTTCATATTCAATTTCTACTAAATCAAATAAACTCTTCCTTTCAGAAAATGTAACTAGTATATCGATATCGCTACTATCTGTTTCTTCTCCTCTTGAATACGAGCCAAAAATAGAGATTTTGTTAGCACCTTTTTTTTAAAAATTCTTCAATTGTAGAATATAGTTCTTTTCGATTATTATTAGAAATCTTCATGTTAATCTCCACAAATAACTAACTATATATGATTTGTAACAGGTATAATAAGATAATCTAGTATTAAAGCATTTGATTAAGCCGGTAAATTATTTAAATGATAAACCCAATAGTATTTTATGAAGAAAAATTCTAATACTGTTGAGAAGAAAAGAAGTTTTAATCCAAAAGGAATAATTTATCTCATTATTATTGCCTTGATAGTTGGCTACTTTTTTGCTTTACCCCTTTACTTTAACTTCAAAGTATTATACACTTTGTTTAATGAACAATTTATGGTTAAATTATCTCTGTATTTGATAGGGCTAATCTGGAGTCTCCTCATAGCATCTATACTTTTCTTGATAATGTTTTTTGTCACTCCTTTAAGGAATATAGTAAAAAACGAGATCGGGAAAAATGCAGCTGGAAAATTGATTTATCTAATTCTTTTCTTTTTGATATTTCTTTTTGTGCCGGTGCCATTTTTATACCTAAGATATTCTATTTACCTCCAAGAATTACCTGAAATAACAAGGCCGCTCATAATGGACTTTATTTATAATACGGATAGCTTCTACCAAAGCTACCTTTACGTTAATATGATTAATATTGGAAGAGGATTACTTTTTTTACTAACACTTGTTGTTGCGGTACCGTACATTGTTAACTTGTTCATTGAAAGGGCAAAGAAATTAAGCAGCCATTTTGAAGAAGATAAAAAAGAAGTGGTCCTAGAAAAAACACATATGACTCTTACTGCTGGGATTCTTTTCATTTCACTGCTACTATTTGCAGTTCTTCTATTCTTTAGCAATCTTTTCAATTTCTACATACAAAACCCAGATTATGTTAAATTTGGTATACTTGATTTCCTTAGAATTGGCTGGATAGTTGAATCTGCTATTCTAGTTGGGATAGGCATAATGAATTTAGTTGTTTCTAGGGACAGGACAGAACTTGGCATAATGAGTGGCATATCTCTTGTTTCATTATTTATGCCAGGAATAATCAAAGCGGCCTTGCTCGTAATAAGCATCCTTTTCATACCTACTTTGAAGAATCTATTTGATATGAGATTCTCAGATGAAAACATTCAAGATTACAGAAATAAGTTCCTTAGCAAACGCGGGATAATAGCAATATTGATTATACTTCTAATTATATCTCCAACAGTTGCAGCTGCTACAAAGGGATTTTTGCTTGATAGAAGCGTTGCAGGAAACCCCTTATTGAACACCCCTTATATACAACGTGAAATTGATTCAAACAGGTGGGTATCTTATGTTGATAACGTTGAAAGAGTTAGGGCAGATATATTGCCTCAGGAGAATCTTAAGAACATAGTATTCCAGGATTTCTTAAAAGAGAATAGGTATCTTATTGATAGAGTTAGGGTATGGGATTATGTAACAGCATATGTTCTTGCAAGACCAAAATTAGGGCCCAGATACTACCTAATAGCAGATACTGACCTATTACTAGACCCGAAGGAAGAAAAAATACTATGGGCAACTTATAAAACAATAAAGCCCGAATCACCAGTTACGGATAACTTCTATAATCAAAACTTATTCTATGTTGGAACAGATGAAATAATACTGATGGATTCAAACACAAAAGAAATAGTAAATGCGCCTTACAAGACCTATTTTGGTGAAGGTCAAACTGAGTATGTATATTCTGATGGAGAGGAAAGTGAAAATATCATAACTAATTCCTATGAAACAAATATGTACATGACAAAAGATAGAAAAACAAATTTAGGAGATGACATTACCACCTTAAACACTAAGACAATAAATGTCAGCGGATTGATGCTTTTCAGACTGGAAGGTTATGGTGTCTGGTCTGAATACTCATCACTTGATTATGTCCCTTACAGGTCTTTAAATGACAGGAACGCATTGTATTTGCCAAGCGAGTTTGAGAGAGACCTTGATAGCTACATTGTTTTGTACAAAGGAGAGCCCTATTTCTTAACTGATTACAATTTAAGAATTGATTCGGCTTCATATATGCCTTACGTAAATCTAGATTACAAGAGAAATGTAGCTAAAGTATTAACAAATATGAAAACTGGAGACGTTACGGTTTATTATGTAGGGCCAGAAGATGTATTTAAAAAAATATATTTAAGGATATACCCATGGATTAAAGACGGTAGCGAAATTCCTGATGAGATTAGGTCGCAGTTAAGAGCTCCTGATGATTACTTCTATTATGTATCTGATGCCTACACAACTTATCACATTACAGATCCAAAAGAATACATTGAAGCTACAAAGTTCTATGAATTTGACCTTGGTGACAATATTGGCAGATATACTGACTTCATATACAATATTATAGCCCAGAATCCCGTAACAGATGATTTTGAATATTCAACATTTGTTCAGATGGTACTTAGAAGAGCTGAGTCAAAGGAGCTTACAACACTTATGTATGGGTATATCGATGATGTAAGTTCTGAAACAAAGTTCTACGCTATTGACATATCTGGAGAAAATATCACCGGAAAAAGAATTACACAAGAATTCATGAACAGCGAATATCAAGAGCAGTTTAGACTTCTTGGTGAAACTAAGGGCCAAGGTAACATGATACTTTATCCATTCAGATACAAAGACAGAGTAGTTCCCCTATACTTACTTTCTGTTTATGTTCAGAGAGCAGAATCTGTTAATCTATGGGATGTTGTGGCAATTGAACCTAGATCTATGACATTTGGCCGAGGACAAACTGTTGATGATGCTCTAAAAGATTTATTTACAAAAGTTACCCAAACTGAGATTACTTCACCACCAACTGATGGCAAGCCAACTGTTCAGCCGACTGGAGAAAAAGAGGAATTGTTAGCATCACTTATTAAAATCTATATCCAAAGACAGTCTTTAGACCCAAAATCTACAGAATACAATAAACTTACTGAAGAAATTATTTCAATACTAAACAAACTTGAATCCCTAGAGGGAAACAAATGATCCTAAAAGGGCGGAAGATCTCAAAAGGCATAGCAGAGGGTGAAGTACTAAAGAGTACTTCTCCAATTTCTTTTCTCGGAGGCATTGACCCAAAAACAGGTATTGTATTGGACAAAAACTCAAATGCATTTGGGAAAAGTATCAAAGATAAAATATTTGTTTTCCCGATGGGAAAAGGCTCCACTGTGGGTTCATATGTCATATACCAGTTAAAGAAAAATGGAGTTGCACCTATTGCAATAATCAATAAAGAAGCAGAAACAATAGTTGCAGTAGGGGCAATTATTTCTGATATACCAATGGTTGACAAAATAGAATTGGATATACTAGAAGATGGAAAAAAGATTAGAGTTGATGGTGACAGAGGTATAGTTGAAATTTTATAACAAATTAATCCGCCTTAAAGTAGTAATATTCTCCAGACGATTTTTGTTCTCTATCCTTTTGTGAGTCAATCTTATTGGATCTTGGTCTTCCAGATTCGGGGTCTCTTCTAAATGTGACCCCTATCTCTTCTAAGAATCGATTCATACCATCTCTAAGTGATAGTGGTGAAGAAGCATTTCCAGATACACTTGACCTACCGGAGAATACTATTGTTCTATCGGATGTGTAATCTAATGAAACTAGATCATGCTCAACGATAATCGCTGTTAATTCTTTGTCGCCAATAAATCTTCTTAGAACTTTGGAAAAGTTAAGTCTCTGCTCAATATCAAGGTAAGCTGAAGGCTCATCAAGAAGATATATTTCTGCATCCTGGGAAAGACATACTGCTATTGCTACTCTCTGTAACTCTCCTCCTGACAATTCAGAAACATTGTTATCAATAATTGGATCAATTTCTAGTGGCCTTAATATTTCTGCTTTGAATATATTTGTATAGAGTTTTTCTTTTGCAACTTCTGATAGTAGATTTCTCACAGTACCGTCATAATCTCGCTTGATGTATTGTGGTTTATAAGATATTTTTAGTTCAGATTCAAATTTATTACCGCCGTCAGGTTCTAAGACTCCTGCTAATATTTTGATGAAAGTGCTTTTACCAGTAGCATTTGGACCTACAATCCCGACAACCTCACCTTTGTGTAGAGCACCACTTTCAGTTTTCAGAGAAAAGCTATCAAAAGTTTTTTCAAATGCAGGGTATTCGAATAGTATTTTCTTTGATTTAGATGTTTTATCTTCCTTTTGGTAGAATTTGATTGATTCGTTCCTAAATCTGACATTATCCTCTTTAATGTAACCATCAAGGTACATATTAATACCAATTCTAACACTCAATGGTGTTGAAACGATCCCATAGACACCAGGCTGCCCATATAAGATATGGATATAATCGCTTAGATAATCAAGAATAGCAAGGTCATGTTCAATAACAACAACTGTTTTTTCTTCAGCAAGTTTTCTTATTGCTTTGGCAACATTTAATCTCTGTTTTATATCAAGATAAGAGGTAGGCTCATCTAAAAAATATATATCTGCATCTTTAGACATCGATGCTATTATTGCAACTCTTTGTAACTCTCCCCCGCTTAATACTGAAATGTCTTTATCCAAGGCATCATTTAAATCAAGTTCTTCTATTAATTCTTTGGAAATCCCTCTCTCATCAACTTTTTCTATAAGATCTCCAGTATTTCCTTTTGCAACTTGAGGAAGTTTATCAACGTACTGAGGTTTTAATGAACTCTTGATATTTCTAGCCTTAATTTTTTCAAAATATCCTTGAAGTTCAGTACCTCTGAAGTATGGTGTTAAATCCTTCATCTCTTTGGATTTGTAATCTCCGACATTGGGGTAAAGCTCTCCTGAAAGTATTCTTATTGCTGTAGTTTTGCCAACTCCATTTTGACCGATTAAGCCCAATACTTTCCCTTCTTTTGGGACAGGTAATCTATAGAGTCTAAAGGTATTTGGGCCGTATTGGTGAATAGGTTGAGAAAGTTCTTCAGGTAAATTGACTATTGAGATTGCCTTATATGGACATTTATGAATACATATGCCGCAGCCTGTGCATAAGACCTCAGAGATAATTGGTTTTTTTGTTAATTCATCAATTATTATAGTTTCTTCGTTCATTCTGGGCCCAGGGCAATAGTTTAAGCAAACTAGATTACATTTTTTTGGTTGACATTTATCGTAATCTATTACAGCAATTCTCAAAGCTTTCACCTGAAAAAATTAATGATAATTATGCGTTAAAAATAATTATCCAAAACAATAGCCAACTGCCAAGAAATGAAAAAAATCCTGATTTTAAGATACTGCTCCTGCTGAATTTTGTCATGTCAACGCCTACCATTTTAACTAGGTACTGTGAAACGTAAAATATGACAATTGCAACTACTATGCTAGTATCCATTCCGGCTACCTTTGGCAAGTATCCAAATCCAGAGATTATTCCTGCTATTAATCCTGTAAGCGCAAAAACAAGACCTATTTTATGATTGTCATCCATAAAAACTCACCATTTAAGATGATGAAAAGAGTTATCTTTAAAAAGTTTATTATCGATTTGTTCTTTGAGTTTAGATATCAATCCAAAGTTTTTAATACCTGTTAAGCGTGATTTTATGAAGAAGATAGCCATTGTATTTTTTTTACTAATTATTTTGATACAACCTGTAGTTGCAGAATATGTAGATATGAATTTAACTTATCCAACTGAATCAATAAAAGGAGAAGAGATTAGAATAACATTTGAAATAATCAATAACTCTAATGACAGGCTGTGGGATGGGAAAATATCTATAGACGATGAATTTATCAACAAATACAAAAATTATATACACTCTGAAATAAATTATCAGAACAATCCTTTTCAATTTTCAATAGTTGAACCTGGAAGAAGTGTAAAAGACTCTTTTATCTTATCCTTTGATAAAGAAATACCTATTGATCAAGTCAGTTTTAAAATAATTTTGAAATGTGGAAAGGGTATGTGTAGAGGAGGATGTAGGCCGTTTTATCTAGAAAAGACGGTAAACATTTCTCTAAAAGAAAAAAGAGCTGAAGCAACTATTGAACTTGATAAAAATGAATACAATATTGAAAGTGGAGAGAAGCTAGAAATACCATTTATTGTAAAAAATATTGGAGATATTCAAATAAGAAATGTCACTGTAGAATTAAAAGGAGATATTGTTTCAGATGAAAAAATAAATATTCCTTATATTAATCCAGGAATAGATTCATCTAATGTACTTTTAGTGTCATTGGATAAGAATTTCTCTAACATAAACTTAAACCCAATCATAGTTGTGAAATTTCAAGATATAAATGGAAATGAGGGTTTAATATACAAGAATATAAAGATTAACATTATTGAAAAGATAGTTGAACCTGAATCAAATATATCCAATCTTGATACGGAAAAAAATGAAGTTGAGATGAAAAATTCTCCACCTTTAATGTTTTATTTTTTGATTTTTATATCTATAATCTCAATAATTCTTGTATTTGGATTCGTTATATACCTAATCAAAGGATAAAGTTTTAAATAATTTTTATTTTGACAGATAAGGTGTTTTAGTGTCTCCTAATATTTTAAGAACGACAGAATCCATATGCCCAAGATGTCTAAAAAGAGTAAAGGCCCATATCAAGGAAGATCAAGGAAAAATTATAATGGAGAAGGAATGTAGTGACCACGGCTTCTTTTCAGATATTCTTTCCGATGACCCCGAATATTACCATAGACTTGAAAGCCTAGACAATATAGTAGAAAATCACTTTGAAATGAAAAAAGATATTAATAAAGGATGTCCTTACGATTGTGGATTATGTCAAGACCACAAAACACCTTCAATTTTTGTAAATATTGATTTAACAAATAGATGCAACATGAATTGCCCCATATGCTTTGCCAGTGCCGGTGCTACAAAGAACCTCTATGAGCCCAGTTATGAAGAAGTAATAAATCTTCTCCAAAAATTGGCTTCAATAAAACCAAATCCACCATTTGCAATACAGTTCTCAGGAGGAGAGCCAACGATGAGAGAGGATTTACCTGACTTAATACGCTCAGCTAAAGAAATGGGATTTTCTCAAATTCAAGTAGCAACAAACGGTAAAAGATTTTCCAAAGAAAGAGATTATTTAGATAAAATAATAAAAGCTGGAATAAATACTTATTATCTGCAATTTGATGGATTAACTTACGAGTCTTACAAAAAATTCAGAGGATACGATACTTTACCTGAAAAGAAAAAGGCAATACAGAATCTAAGAGAGCTTGGAGAAACTAGTGTGGTTTTAGTTCCTACAGTTTCAAAAGGTATAAATGACCATGAGATAGGAGACATAATCTATTTCGGAAGGGACAATTTTGATGTTATAAGGGGGATTAATTTCCAGCCTCTATCTTTTTCTGGACGCGCAAGTAAAGAAGAGATTAATAGTCATAGAATAACTATTACAGACTTGGTAAAATTAATTGAACAGCAGACAAATGGAGAAATTGGAAAAGAAGATTTTTATCCGATTCCTTTTGTAGTTCCTATATCTCAATTTATTGAGTCATTGAAAGGAAATAGTATGTCACATTTTACTGTTCATCCCCAATGTGGAGTTGCAACATATGTATTTCTAGAAAACAATAAAATGATCCCAATCACCAGGTTTGTAGATGTAGAAGGGTTATTTGAATATGTTAAAGAAAGAAATGAAAATATGGCCAATAATGGCAAGATTAGAAAGGGAATAGAAATAGCAAAAATAATTAAAAATATGAATTCTTATATGGATAAAGAAAAAATGCCAAAAGATCTAAATCTATTAGAGATTACAAAAGGCATTCTAAACGGCGGTGGAAAAGAATTTTTAGCAAAATTGCATAGAAAGTCAATTTTTATAGGAACAATGCACTTTATGGATCCTTTTAACTTTGATTTAGATAGAGTAAAAAGATGCGCTATACACTATGCACTCCCTGATGGCTCTATTATTCCTTTCTGTAGCTACAACTCTATCCATAGAGAGCATCTTGAATGTAAACTTATTAAGGCAATTGACGAATAATTTTTCACCGAAAGATATTTATTAAGTATCCATTTCTTGAAGGATGGTGAGCCTATGAAAAAAGCTACTATTGTGTTTGCCCTGATATTTTTAATTACCTTTGCTATGTTCTCAGGGTGTGTGTCACAGAAAAAAGAAGATAATAAAGTAGATGTCAATACGACGCCTACAACTCAGCCTGAAAAGACAGTTTCTTATTTAAAAACAAAAATTACGATATCAAAGCCATATGATATTTCAGATTTAAATTCATCAAGACAAAAGGTCATTATAATTAGGGATTACGGTACTAAGCTAGTAGCAGAAGTTACTACTTATTCTGAAGATTACTTTGTAGATGAGTATGCGACATTGCCTTATATTCAAACAGAAGAGGATGCTAATGCAACACTAAAGAAATTACCAAAGAATGTTGTACCTTATGTATTGCCGACAGATACAGTTGAATGGGATGCTTTTATGAGAGAAAGAGTTGCAAAGTTATATGCTAAAGACACAAATTACAGTATTGTAGGCACAGCTTACTTGATTATGAAGGACCAGAAACAAGTAATTGTAGTTGACGAAAGTCCATACTTAAAACAGGGTTACCAGTACTGGTGGCTGCAACCTGCTTCTTACACTATAAGTGCAGAATCACATAAAGCAATGGGATATGGTCCCTATGCTACGTTATACGCAGCTCTTATGAGATCATTAATGGAGCCCACTAAACTAGTATATGGATTATACTACGATATTGAAGAGGGTGGAGTATGGAAACCTTATGCATGGACAGAGATTTACATTAACGGAAAATGGATTCCAGTTGACCCATACAGAGAAAAGATTGGTACACTTTCAAGATACTACATAAAACTAGATGAAGTGATAGATTTTGTTGAACTTGACTTCTCATGCTACATCAGTGAAAAAGAAGGTAAGGGTTGTAAACCTTTCCAAGTAGAAATCTTAGAACAAGGTACAGTTGCTGAAAGTCAGATTAAGAAATAGATTACTTTTTTTCATTAAAATATTTTTTTATTATATTTACAATTTTTTCAGAAAGTTTCTCCTTTTCATCAAGAGGTAAGTGGTAAATTTTTTGATTTTTATCAATTACATATACTTCATTAGTTATGGATTCAAATCCCCTCATTTCTTTTCCAACATCGTTTGCAATTATTAAATCCATTTCAGAACTTTGAAGTCTTTCGTATGCTCTTCTAATAAGCTCTTCTTCTGGTAAAGAGTATTCTGCTTTAAATCCTACAATAAAAGCTTTTGATACTTTAGAAAATTCTTCTATTATTTTCTTGTTTGGAACTAGATTAATATTAAAGGATTTATCTGAAGATATTTTACCCTCACAAGAAGACTCAACATGAAAATCTGAAGTAGCAGCTGCAAAGATAGCAATGTCTACATCTTTATTAGCCATAACTGCTTTGTGCATATCTAAAAATGTTTCGGCCTTTATAGTTTTTACATGAGATTTTAACTGTGTATGGCCTAGAATTAAAGTAACGTCTGCACCTCTAATGTCGAATTCCTCGGCTATTTTTATACCCATAAGCCCAGTACTCTTATTTGTAATAAAGCGAACATCATCAATTTTTTCAATTGTAGGTCCTGCTGTTACAAGTACTTTTAATCCTTGAAAATCCTTATTAGAAAGAGTCTTTATTACTGCTCTTACAATATCATCTATTTCCGGCAGTTTTGCTTTGTTTTCTTCAAATTTAGGAGTAAGAAACTGAACACCATACTTTTTCAGTTTTTCAATATTTTCAAGTATAATAGGATTCTTATACATTGAACTATGCATAGCGGGAACAATCAACATAGAAACTTTTCCAAATCCAGTAGACGCTACTGTTGTAACTGGGGTGTCATCAATTCCAGAAGCTATTTTTGATATTGTATTTGCTGTTGCAGGAGCTATCAAAATTAAATCACATCTTTTATCATGATCTCCTGCATAGTAAACATGTTCAATTTTTCCAGTTATTTCGTCAACTACAGGATTTCCGGTAGCAAATTCAAGTGCATAGGGATGAATTATCTTTTTTGCGTCGGCTGACATTACTGCATATACTTCTGCACCATGCCGCATAAGCTCTCTAGAAAGCTTCACAGATTCAACTGCTGCAATACTTCCAGTAATCCCCAATACTATTCCTTTTCCGAGCAACTTATTGGATTTAGTTCCTTTAATTGATTTTCTGTGCATTGACTTTGGATATAGCCTAAATCTTTATAAAAATTGTTATTATGTAACATCAATAGGTGAAACAATGATTAATAAACTTCTAGTTTATGATACAAAATATGGTTCTACAGAGATAATTGCTAGATGGATTTCCGAAGAAGTAAAAGATATTGAAGTTAAAAAACCTAATGAAGTATTATCAATTGACAACTACTCTCTAATAATTATAGGCTCCCCGGATTATGACGATGAACCTTTGGAGAGCATACGTTCATTTATAGATAAGTTCAAAGAAAAACTAAAAGATAAAAAAATTGCGATTTTTGTAGTATGCAATGACATTGAAGAAATTGAATATGAAGACAAAAAAAAGGGCGGAAAATACAATCTTGATATTTTGAAAAAGTATCTGCCAAAAGATAGCATAGTCTTAGAAGACGTTCTCGGTGGCGTATTTAACCCCAAAATTTTAGATATAAAAGATCAAGAAAGGATAGTGAATTTCTTTAGTGAAATAGGAAAGCCTGTTAAAAAAGAAGACCTTGTTTTCATGCCAATAGTCAATAAGCTTGATAGAATTAGATGCAAAAAGTTTATTGATAACTTAAATAAAATTTAAAGGCGTTGCATGTACAATTCAGAGTTTTATGTACCTTCCCACATAACTGGGTTTTTTGTTCCATTTTTTAATAAAAATATTCTGAAAACTGGATCCACCGGCGCAGGTGTTTCTCTTTCAAAAGGCGTGAGAACAAAAATTAAAATAAAGGAGGGTATAGAATCTACCAATGTTATTCTAAATGGCAAAAGAGTTTCAAACAATAAAGTTCCAGTTACTTTGAATTGTATTAAAATTTTGAATAGTAGATACCCAAGATATTTTAAAAATAAAGAGATCATAATTGAGCATGAATGCCACGTCCCAATTGAAGCTGGATTTGGGGCCTCTGCAGCAGCAGCACTAGGTATTTGTTTTGCAGTTAAAGATCTAATTCCAATTACTCCAGAAGAATGTATCAAAATCGCCCATGAAACTGAAGTAATAAGTCTAAGTGGACTTGGAGACGTTGTAGCAATAGTAAAGGGAGGAGTGGAGATTAGAAGAACTCCAGGTATATCAGGCTTATTAAAGAATATTGAATTAAAAGAAAAATTAGAGGTTTTGGCTTTAAGTCTAGGTAGTAAGAAAACAGAGAATATACTTAATAATCCTGAAAAATTGAAGATTATTGAAGAATATGGAAGTAAGTTATTAAATAATTTAATTGAAGAACAAACTGTTGAAAAATTAATGGAATGTTCGAGAGAATTCACTTACAAAACAGAAATTATGTCCAAACAAGTTCTAGATATAACCGATATTATAAGTGAAGTAAATACCTACAACGCTTCAGGAATTATGATTGGTGATGGAGTATTCACCTTTGTTAATGATAAGGATAAAGTGAAGGTTTTAAATACATTAAAGGATATTAAAGGAGAAGTAATTATCTCATCTATAGCAAATTCTTTATTATAGGTGTTTAAATGGATATACCAAAAACTCACCCTCGTTATGAATCTCTAATAATGAGAGAGCAAGTAAAGACCTGCCTAAAAGAGGGAATAATAGCCGAAGTTGGTATGGCTGCACATGGCAGAGGAGAGGCTTTTGATTATTTTTTAGGTGAAAAGACAACTGAAACTGCTCAAAGAGCCATTAAGGCGGCTGCAATATTATTATGTCATGCAAAGAATCCCGTTGTATCCGTTAATGGAAATGTAGCATGTCTTGTTCCAGATGAGATAGTTGAATTATCAGAATTAGTACCTTTAAAAATTGAAATCAATTTATTTTATAGAACATTAGAAAGAGAACTCAAGATAAAAGAAAAATTGCAAAGTAAAGGCGCCAAGAATGTTTTGGGTGTTGGAGAAAATGCGAGCGAATATATCCCAGGACTAAATTCTATGAGAGGAAAAGTTTCACGAGAAGGAATATTTACAGCAGATGTAGTACTTGTACCTTTAGAAGATGGCGATAGGACAATTGCACTAAAAAATATGGGTAAAAAGGTAATTTCTATTGATTTAAATCCAATTTCGAGAACTTCGTTATATTCTGACATTACAATTGTGGACAATGTTAAAAGAGTTCTTCCTAGATTAATTGAAGAAATAAAAATCTTTAAGAGCAGCAATAAAAAAAAAGAATTAGTATTTGATAATAAGGAGAATTTAAGAGAGTCGATTAGAATTATGAGAGAAAATCTTCTTTATAGTGAAAATAAACTAATTAAGGGTGATTGAATTAACAAAATAATTCTTCAACTTGCATTAGACATGTTAAATCTTGATCGAGCTATATCAATTGCAAAAGAATCTGTTGAGGGTGGAATAGATTGGATTGAAGCTGGAACCCCTCTCATCAAGAGTGAGGGCATGGAAGCTATTAGAGAACTAAAAAAGACTTTTCCTGGAAAAAAAATAGTTGCAGATATGAAAACAATGGATACCGGCGATTTTGAAACTGAAATGGCTTCAAAGGCTGGTGCAGATATTATTTCAATTTTAGGAGCTTCAGATGACAGCACCATAAAGGAAGCTATTAAGGCGGCAAAAAAATACAATTCTGAAATTATGGTTGATCTAATAAATGTAAAAGACAAAGTTGGAAGAGCTGCGGAAGTCCAAAAAATGGGTGCAAAGTACGTATGTATTCATGTAGGTATTGACCAACAAATGAAAGGTGAAAATCCATTACAAGATATTAAAGACGTAAAAGAAGCCGTAAATATTACTATAGCTACTGCAGGTGGATTAAATTCTGAAAATGCCCCTGAAGTAGTATCCGCTGGTGCAGATATAGTAATTGTCGGCGGCGCAATCACTAAAGCTGCCAATCTCTTAGAAGCCACTAAAAGAATTAGACAAAGTATTGACCTTTCAAAACCAATTGAAAGTTTAGAATTCCGAAAATATAAAAAAGATGAATTGATTGATGCCTTGAAAAAAGTCTCATCTTCTAATGTTTCTGATGCTATGCACAGAGGAGGGGCTATGAAGGGCATACACTCAGTTATTCCTGGCCTTAAGATGGCAGGTAAAGCCTTTACCGTGAAAAGCATGAATGGAGATTGGGCTAAAGTTGTAGAAGCAATAGATCTAGCCAACAAAGGGGATATATTAGTAGTAGATACAAACGGTGGAAACATTGCAGTGTGGGGGGAACTTGCAACATGGAGTGCAGTTATGAGAGGTCTTGGTGGCATTGTTATAGATGGTGCCGTTAGAGATATAGACGATCTTAAAGAAATACGTTTTCCAGTATTCTCTAGGTATGAAGTTCCAGATGCAGGAGACCCAAAAGGTTTTGGAGAAATAGGATGTGAAATCATCTGTGGAGGGCTAAAAGTCAATACTGGTGATTATATAATAGGTGACGATAGTGGAGTTGTTGTAATTCCACAAGAAGAAGCTCAAGAGATAATCAATAGAAGCCTTGATGTCAAGGAAAAAGAAAATAGAATCAGGGAAGAAATAAAAAGAGGGTCAACCCTATCAAAAGTGCTTAAACTTAAAAAATGGGAGAAAATAGTAGGTTAATTAATCATAAAATTTATATATAAGATATCTTTTTTTGATATATCATAATATGATATGTCGGTGCAATTATGACGTTTAAACAAATTCATAACAGTATTCATTACTTCCATATATTTGATACTTTTGGCCTTTGGTTATTCAGCAAAAAGGAACTTTGTGGCTATGATATAATAAAAGAGATAGAGAGGAGATCTAGTGGTAACTGGAAACTTTCTCCTGCACTGATCTATCCAAAAATATTGTTCATGGCCACAGAAGGCCTAATTGAGGAAACGAATAAGGGAACCCGAGGGAAGAAATATTATAAAATCACACCGAAAGGAATGGTAAAGCTTAAAGAAAAAATGAATTATCTAAAAAGAGATTTACTTTATTATGAAGATTTTCTAAAGGAAGTCTTTGAGGTGGAACAATGATAGAACTCAGAGATACATTATTCGGAAAACTTGCACTTTTTGAATATAGGTATAGTAAAATTATAGTTACATTAATGTTACTTCTAACATTATTTTTATCTTTTGGGGCATTAAATCTACGATTTGAATCCAACTTTATGAAAGAACTTCCTCAAAACTTTGATGTAGTAAAGACACAAAATTTAATAGATAGTGAATTTGGTCAGGAAGAGGGAATAATAATATTATTGGAAACTGATTTAGATATTGTAAAGGATATTCGGAATAAACAAAGTTTAGACAGCATATACGAACTTGAAAAGAGATTAAAAGCCAGACCAGAAATTCTAGATGTAGTTGGCCCAGGCAGTATTTATTATTCTATTTTCAAGAGTATACCTTCAGATGAGGCCACATTGAGAGAAGTTGCAAAAACTATGCCAGGTCTTATATCAAAAGACTACACCTCCGCTCTTGTTATAATAAGAATGAGCGGAGTAAGAGGGGAAGAAGAGATACAAGCTGCAATTGATATAGTTGAAGAAGAAACTGAAAAAACGCAGCTTTATGGATTAAATTACACCATTACAGGCTCTCCTGTTTTGAATAAAACAATTATTAGAGTACTAAGAGAAGATTCGTTAAAGACTATGGCCATATCTGCAATAATAGTTTTCATTTTATTAACTCTTATACTAAGATGGAAATCATTTTTTGTAATCATTCCTTTATTATGTGGGGTCTTTTGGACTGCCGGAATTTTATCATATGTTGGGATACCAATTAGTCTTGTTACTGCTAGTGTTGGTGCTATAGTTATCGGATTGGGTGCTGAATATGGAATATTCATGATGGCCCGATATAACGAAGAAGCAAAAAAAGGAAAAACAAATGAAGAAAGAATTGTAGCTATGGTTGCAGGTGTCGGTGTGGGAACGATAGGCTCTAGCTCAACTACAATTGCTGGATTTTTGGCCTTAGCTCTTTCATCAATGCCAATGATGGTACATCTTGGAACAGCTTTATCGTTAGGGATAGTAACTTGTTTGATCGGGGCACTGGTCTTTTTACCTTCAATAATGGCTCTGAGGGAGTGGTAATTTGAGAAATATAGACAAAGTAATCAAAAAATTTGCAGAGGCACATGGTAAACATCCTAAGAGACTTTTAGTTGTTTCAATAATAATCACAATAATACTAGGAATAGGAATGTCTCTAATAGAAGTTAAACAAGAAGAAGATTCAGATCAGTTACCTAAAACTATTGAAGAAATTAAAGTATTTATGAAAATGGAAGATAAGTTTGAAAGATATAACTCAATTATTATAGTTATAAATTCTGATAATGTATTTTCCCCTGATGTTCTAAAGGAAGCTTATCTCCTAAATCAAGAACTTAAAAGCATTTATGGTATAGAAAGCTCATCATTTAATCTTGAATTAGATGAAATATATCTGCCAAAAGAACAGCTAATGAATAAATTAGAAATTTCAGATAGCTTAGGATATATGTTAATCCGTCTAAATGTTATGAAGGGGGTAGACCCCTTGGTAGTCTATGACGATGTTAAGGAGACAATGTCAAGAACAATATTGACAGTTCAGCCCGGGGGGAATATAGCTATGGGCAAAGAATTAACAGATATTATTTTGCCAGAAATGTCAAAAATCTCTACTTTTGGGATGATTGGGGTCTTGTTATGTGTTATCCTAACATTTAGATCGATAAGATATGGTATAATCCCACTGATATGTGTTGGGGTAGGTATAGTATGGATGATGGGTATCTCTGGATTTATCGGTATTTCATTAAGTTCTGAGCTAGTTGGAGTAGTCTCAATGATGGCAGGGATAGGGATTGATTTTGCAATCCAAACTATAAATAGGTTCAATATGGAAAGATCCCCAATTATTGTAGAAAAAATTGTTAGAACTTTAGAAGGTGTTATTGAACCAATAGTAGTTTCATCTATTGTAGCAGGATTTGGATTTATTGCTATGTTGGCAGGCTCGCTATCTATGTTAGATACTATGGGAAAAATGCTTTTCATTGGCGTATTTAGTTGCATGGGAGTAACATTAATATTCCTCCCATCATTTTTAGTTATTCAAGAAAAAGTATTTCAAGATACAAAAAATCTAATTAAGAAAAAAATGGAGGATTATAATGAAGAAAATTAGTATATTTTTAATAGGAATTTTTGTTTTGAGCGTTGTTATGCCATTTGCATATGGAAGCACGGATACGGTGATATATTCAGGAAATCTTTACGATAATGAATTTATTTTTGTTGGACCTTATGCAGTGGCGCTTACTGACTACAAGGATACAATTGCATCGTTTATGGTGCTAGACGGAACCGCCCCAATTGGGCCATTGGGTGTTTATATTTCTGAAGGAGATTCATTGAAAGTAGACGATATTACGATTAACCTAATTGATGTTTCAAAAGTGGGGGTTAATGTAATAATTAAAGGGCCTGTTGGTTACAAAGTTGGCAGAAGCCAGTATGAGTTTGTAATTAAAGAAATAAAAACTAATCCCTTGAATGTTGAGCCAGGCGAGGCTTTCGATCTTGAAATTCTTTTGTCTAATGAAGGATCAATGAGGGCATATACTGTGAAAGCTTCACTTACAGTTCCTCCCGTTGGAGCAATTCCTACTGGATCTCAGGCTACGTCAGTTTCCTCCCAGATGACTTCGACTATGGGATTAATTCCATTTATACCTGAAAATACCTCTGATTCAGTATATATAGGAAATATTGAAGCTAATGAAGAAAAAATTCTGTCATTTAAATTAAGGGCAAATGAAAAAATAACCTCAGGTAACTATCCTATGACGCTTGTATTATACTTCTATGACGGAACAACACCTTACCCTAGACCTTATACAATCCAATTTGGGCTTCATGTAGCTGGACGATCAGAAATAATGGTAATTAATTTCTCATCACTACCAGATAATATAAGGCCAGGAAATGAGAATGTTAAATTAAAAGTTAATTTAGCAAATCAAGGAACAGAGAGTGCAAAGTACGTTAAAGCTTCTCTAAACGTGGAAGAGCCATTTTCATTGTCTAGATCATATGAGAGTTCATATAATATTGGTACACTTTCAGCAGGTCAAAGCAAGGAAGCAGAATTTCTTATTAATGTTAACAAGAATGCAAAAAAAATGAACTACAAAGTGCCCATGGTAGTTGAATACAGAGACTCATCAAATAATCTGCTTAAGGAAGAGTTCGAATTAAACATAGATATCAAAGGGAAGCCTGAATTGGAGATTACTGAGTATCATCTAGTCCCTGAAACACCTAGAGCTGGAGGAAATGCAAAGATATATTTAACAATAGAAAACAAAGGAGAGGACAAAGCAGAATCAATAATTGTTGAAGCGATTGAAAGATCGGAGCAGCCTTTTGATTTCACTTCAAAAAATGATTATATTGGAGTTTTAGAACCCGGACAAAAAGCTGAAGTAATATTAAATACCGATATCAAATCGGATGCCGAAGACAAAACTTATCAATTAAATCTCAGAATTAGGGCAGTTGGAAACAAGGAAAAACAAGATTTAAATGTATACCTCTTTGAAAAAAACATAGATGTTCCAGTCCAAAAGTCAATAAATAATTTAAGACTTGGAGTAATTATCGGTTTAATTGTAATATTGCTCGTTGGGGGATACTACGTATACAACACTTATATAAAGAAAAAATAATCAATCGATATCGGTGGATGTATGAGAAGAGGACTTATATTATTATTTATTATTGTATTTTCTATATTTTTCCCATTTAATATAAGTACTTCTTCTGTTCCAGGAGACGATTTCTTTTTTGATGGAGATTCTGTTAAGTCATTGATAGTAGTGGGTGAAACTGCGACTTCTTCAGATATTATCTCAGCTTCGAAACTCGCTTTTCTTATTGCAAATAGGCATACTGAGAGAATAGAAAACACAATTTATGAAGAGTACAAAGTGTCATTGAAAAATTTGAACGCAAGTAATATTATTAGAATAGATCCAGCAAATACATCAGTTAATTCGGTAAAAGTTGCTGAAGGACTAAAATCATTGTGGTGGGATGATGGTTATAAATACCCCTCATTTTTGTATCCTTACGGTGACGGTGACAAAGTCTTTGATTATAATGAAACTCACGAAGAAATAATTCTAAAGCTTTCTGATATTGAAGTGCCAGATGATTATTGTGTTGATTTTAATCACTCTGATATAATCTACAGGGTTACTTATATTCATACACCTTTCAAAAGGAAAGTATATGCTGGATGTGGGGGACCATTATATGATATACCATACAACTCATACAAGATAAGACTCTTTGAAAAGGAGTACCCAATAATCTACAATGGTAAGTATAAAACAACTGACCATAACATAGGATATTTCGTTTATGGAATTCCAATCTATTATCCTGAAACGATATTTAAAGTTGGGGATAGTAAAGTATTTGGATGGTACACTGTTACACTGCTAGACATTCATAGCCCAACTACTGAAGAAACATCAAAAGAAGACAAATACAAAGTTAAAAGTGGGGGTAACTTCTCTGGAGAGTATAAAGTCTATCTAAGGGTTTCAGATTTCACTGGAAAAAGTAGTGACTTTTTGATGGTCATGGATGCAAATAGTTCTAGATGCTGCAGTTGCGTTCCTCTTTGTGACCCAAACGGAGGATACGGCGCTTTTACAACTGTTCCAACAAGACAATACGAAAACGATCCTTTCTTTATATTTCAGAGAGGAACAAGGGTAATCGATGGCATTGAAGAAACTATCTGGGCCATACCTGTATTCTACATAGATGGGATAAAAGTCTTTGAAGGTGCAGATAAGAGTTTGTTGGCAGAGTTTGATGTTTATTCTCTAAAAGACTACGGGGCTATTGAAGAAACTTCTTGTTGTATGCCCTTTGTTACCTACCCAAATGATTATAATCTTTCAATATCTAACCTTTGGCAGGATATGATTGCACTAGGAGTAGATATAGACCTTAATGGCAATGTTTCTGGCTTTGAGTCACAAATACCTGTTTATGAAACCCCAGGCGAGGAATGCAATGCATCAATAAAATTTCCTTTCATATCCCCCGTATACATAAATCCAGGTAAAGATGGAAAATATGGAACATGCGATGATTTTTTAGACATAAATGCCTCTCATAGAAGATTTAAATTGTGTAATTATGATACAATAGATGTTTCTTTATGCGATAAAATTGATCTCACATGCTGTGATCCCCAAGTAGTCTATGGTCCAAAGAATTACTTCAAAATTGACATTCTTGATTCTAATTTCAAGCAAAAAGATGATGATGGAGTAGAACTTGAAGTTAGCCAGAAAAAATCAAAATTATATTTATACTTTGACGCAACTATCAAGATTGAACCAACTAGTATAATAAAAAGAGATACAGAATTAACTGGCGAAGATAGAGTAAAAAAGAATCTCATACTTATAGGAAATGAGAACAATAATTTAATCATAAAAGAACTTTTAGATCTAGAGATTTCAAAAGTATCATGGTCCAGATCCTTTGGCCAGTGGGAGTATATACAGAATGTATTTTATGGAAATAGTGTTCTGATAGTTGGTGGAAAAGACGGCTCTACAACAAACAAAGCCCTTGAAGATTTAATGAGCTTATTGTTTGTTTGATTGCCAGAACATCTTGGTCCTTGCATATACCCTTTCGGCGTCTAGAATGTCTTTGAATAAGTCCTCTTCATTCTTTCTATCTCTGACAAGTATTCTTTTGGCTGTTCTAGGCCCTATACCAATTCCGGCCAATACTATTATTGCTTTTTTACCATAAGAGAGAATCAAATCTCCTGAATCTTTGATCTCTTTTAGAGTCTTTTTATCTTCTTCATCTATATTTCCTTTTGTACCTTTCTTAACTAGCTCGAGGTCGTTTCTTCTTCTTAAAATGCCTAGATATCTTGCTCCACAAAGAGGGCATTTTGGAATATCCTCGTAACTGTTCACAGAAAGAGTTGTTTTCCACTCACGGCAATGAAGACATCCAATTGTAATCCTTTTTTCCATAATCCTTTTTTTAAGGAATTTGATGATTTCTTTATCTGGTCTTTTAGGATATAACAACTCGAATGAAGAGCCTTCCAGAAGGTATCGGGTGAAGGTTGAAGGTTCATCGTTTTTGCAAATAATAGTTTTTAAATTACCATTTTTTATTTCTCTGATGAATTCCTTGACTGGTTCAATTTCTAATTTGTCATGATAAAGTTCATTTATAGTTTCCTCGTATAGTGGCGTATTCTTATAGAGCTTAAGTATGTTTTTCATCAAATATTTATCCGAATTCGCTTTTACAACTCCAAATCTTTTTGCTATCTGAATCATTTTCCATTCAAATAAGGGTGTGTTTTTTAGGATAATGTCAAGAATTGGAATGACGTGGTCTTCATTTAATTCAAGAATGGTATTCTTAACTACAGATCCTCCATCTTTTATCCCAGGGGGAAATTTAATCATAATATGGTATGGGTCAGTCCTCATACCTATAGATTCACCAAATCTCTGCGCTAAAAGAGAAGTTATGACTCGACCTAAAGTGTCGTTTGCTTTTGACCCATTAAAAACATGTAGTATGACAAATTCACCTAAATCTTCAATTATTAGTGAGTCCCTTGAATAGGAAAAATAATTTGATTGTTCAGAAATCAATTCTTTCAAAGTTTCTTTAGTTTCTAAGTTCAAAGGCAATTCATTGATTTTTGAATTATTATAAAAAATTTCATTGACCTCTCGAGAAATAAATAAAGGGACAGGTATAAGTTCTCCTTCCCATGATGGAATTGAACCTACTGATCGAGTTTCAGTTACTTCAATCTTTTCTTCCCCAATGTTTAAGACTTTCCAGGTTCTCCCTCGAACTATAAAATTTCCACCAATTTCAATGTTAGAAACAATAAAGTTTTCATCAAGAACACCAAGTGACGTACCTGTTCCAACTTCAACAACCCTATACTGTTTAGTTTCTGGGATCATTGATAAGTTTTCAAAATAATAAAACATACCCTGTTTTGATCTTTTATACGTTGTTTGATTGTTTATCCAGATGAGTTTTATACTTTCTAAAAAGGACAATACCTTCCAAAATTCATCAATGGTCATATTTCGATAGGGATAGGATTTCTTAAAAAGAACGTAAGCCTCTTCTATAGAAACTTCGTTTGATTCCATAGATAGACCAATTATTTGGTGGGCTAAAACATCAAGAGACTTTTCTGGTATTTCTGACCTTTCAATTTGATAGTTTAAAGCACTATTTGCAATAATGGCTGATTCACAAATCTCCTCCTCACTGGTAAGGATTATACCCTTAGATACTAAGTAAGTTTTATGTCCGGCTCTGCCTACCCTTTGCAATAACTTAGAAACTTGTCTTGGGCTACCATACTGTATAACAAGATCAACTGCTCCAACATCAATACCTAGCTCCATGCTTGAAGTGCAAACAATCCCTTTAATATCTCCTTTCTTAAATCTTGTTTCGACGTCTATTCTAGTTTCTTTAGAGAGAGACGAATGATGAACATCTATAAAATTCATCCCCATTAGATTAAATCTTGAAGACAAAGTTTCTGCCATATGTCTTGTATTTACAAATAAAAGAATGCTGTTGTGAGCATCAATTAAATTTTTAATTCTTCGAATTGATGAGGCTACATATGGAGAAATTTTTAGATTTTCTGCCGTCATTATGTCCTCTTCTATAATCTGCGGAGTTTCTACTTCAATGCTAAATTCTTTTTTTGTTTTAGATTCTATTATTTGGACATCTCTTCCAACACCAACTAAGAATTTTGAAACTTCTTCTTTGGAACCTACAGTCGCTGATAATCCTATTCTCTGTATTCTGCCATTTTTTAATCTTTCGAGTCTTTCTAAAGCAAGACTTAACTGTACGCCTCTTTTATCTTCGGCAATTTCATGAATCTCATCTACTACGACGGCAATGATAGATTTTAGATGCTCTCTAAGCTTTTTCCCAGTAAAAAGCGCCTGGAGAGTTTCTGGCGTAGTGATTAATATATCAGGTGGTTTCAAACTTTGCTTTCTTCTCTCGCTCGTAACTGTGTCGCCATGACGTGTCTTTATGCTAATCCCCATTGCCTCTCCAATCTTTTCAAGCCTTAGTAAAAGATCCCTATTCAAAGCACGTAGTGGGGCTATGTAAAGAATTTTTATTCCGTTGGAATTGCTTTCCTTAACAAGTTTAAGCAAAGGTAGTATGGCAGCTTCCGTTTTACCTGATCCAGTTGGAGCCATAAGAAGAACATTTTTTCTTTTCAGAATTTCTGGGATAGCATTCATTTGAATATCGGTAGGAGTAGTAAAATTAAATTCTTCTAGAACTCTTGCGATGTCTTTGCCAAGAAGATCGAATGTCATAGGATCCCTATTAAAAAATAGCCAAAGTATTTAAATTTATAGTTAATGGTTTTAAATTATGGATTTGTATCCAGTAATCAATAAACCAGCGATAATAATTGAGTCTGATAAAAGATACCTAGTTATTGCAGATCTTCATTTAGGAAAGGAATACGAGTATTATCAAAAAGGAATCAAAGTACCTCATATTGGAGACAAAATTAAAGAAGATATAAAAAAAATAATTAAAAGAAAGAATGTCGAAGAACTTATCCTTTTAGGGGATATAAAACATAATCTTCCTTTCACTTCCTATTTTGAAAAATTAAATATACCAAAGTTTTTAGAATTTGATATACCAACTACTATAATCAAAGGAAATCATGATGGAAATATAGAAGATATAACAAATAATAATGTAGTGAGGGCTCTGAAAATAGAAGACTATATCTTGACCCACGGGCATATTTTAATTGAAGATAGTAATTTAATAATGGGGCATGTACATCCAGTTATTGAATTCATAGACAGTAACGGTAAAATTAGTCGCCTAAAGTGTTTTCTAAGAACGGATAGTCCTTACAATGTTGTGGTATTGCCCTCATTTAATCCTATTATCGAAGGTATTCCGGTCAATAAGGATGAAGAAATTCCAGGCCCTTATTTTGAAAGTGGGAGATTTGAGATAAAAGAATTTGATTGTTATCTTTTAGATGGAACTTATCTTGGTAAAATAGGGGACATTTATATCTAAATTTGTCCACCGCATTCTTCATCTATTGCTTTTATTGCATCTTCTATGAGCATTCCTTCGTTTCTATCGATGTACGCTTCAACTTTCTTCAGTAAATACTCCTCTTCAATCTTTTCATCAATATCAGTGCTAAATTCTTTTTTGGCCTCGTTAATAACTTTCTCGGCTGTTTGTCCTAGTTCCTTTGAAACTTCATAACATTCATGTATTATATGTTCACACAATACTTTGCAAGTTTTATCAACATACAGCTGACTGTGATATATGTTATTAATTACATCGATGAGTTTTGCATATTTATCGAGCCTATTTATGTAATATTTTTTTGTTTTAATAACAATATTTTTAATCATGGCCCCAGATATGATTTCCTTAACAGATACATTAATTAATCCTAGTTTTTCAACATTGCATATCCTATTTTTGTTATAGAGTTGATCTATTATTGTATTTTTCATCTCTTCAACAAAATTTTTTATTGAACCGTATTTCTCAATTTCGTTTGGATGCGGAATAACTTGATCAATCTTTAGGTAAATGTTTAATATTTTTTCACCAGCTTCTCTTGTATCTGGTCTACCTATTCTAATGTGCTTATCAATTCTACCTGGCCTTAAGATAGCTGGATCAATTATATCTGGTCTATTAGTAGCAATTATTACAATTACATCCCCCATCTCTTCAAGACCGTCTAGAAGTTGTAAAAATTTATTAACTATTGGATTTTCTAATCTAGCAGCTTCAGACCCACTTTCCCTTTCTGGGACTAAGCTATCAAATTCATCAAAAAATAGAACAGATGGGGCTTTTTCTTCAGCATATCTAAAAAGCTCTTCTATATTCTGTTGTGTTTCTCCAAACCATTTGCTCCTGAGTTCTTTATCTACATTAATAAAATTTCTAGAAGATATAGAGGCAGCGTATCTTGCAAGTAAAGTTTTACCACAACCAGGTGGACCATAGAGCATAATACCTTTAGTTCTATCTATTTTTAATTTCAAGACTTTTTCTCTAATAAAATCATAGCTTAAAGCAGAGCCAACTGCTTGGTCAATTTCTAAAATAGCCTCGTCGAGTCCACCTATGTCCTCTCTTTTAACTCTAGGTTTCTTTTCAAGTAGAAGGTCGTCACCATACTTAACATTAGATTTTATATCAAGTATTTCCCAATCTTTTGAATTGCCAAATAGAGTTACTGAAGCACCTGCCTTTAGGTAAGCATTATTAGAATCAATAAATTCTCCTATATCAAGTATCATCTCATGATAAGTGTCAAATCTAACTGTTGCATATCTACCTTCAATCTTAATTATCTCTCCTAAAGTTGTTTCAACTATCCCAGGGTGTCTTTCAAGTATTACAAATTTTCCTCCTTCTTTAGCTTCAATAAACTTGTATCTTACTTTATCTCCCTTTTTGATATCAATGTCATCAATCATGTAAGCAATAATTCTGTATCCGACATAATCAAATATTTCATGCATCCCCTCAGATTCAAGTTTTCTAATGTAAATACCAATCATGAAGGGGGGCTGATTTAGTTCATTTATTCTCTGCTCCAATCTTCTTATACGGCCTTCTAGAAAAATTTTTATTTCATTTTTTAGAATATCACGTTCATGTTGAATCTGATTAACAATTTCCTGAGAGGATAATACTGTTAGTTTTACATCTTCTCTATCAAGAATTTCAGAGGGAATCCCTTTTTCCTTTAAAACATTGATTAAATCAAAATAAGTATATTCCTTTTTTAGATATTCACGTATCTTCTCGATCTTTTTTGAATCTGTTAATTCCACATATTTCGATGGTGTTAATCTTTTAAAAGTCTTTTGAAAATTTAATATTTCATCTGAAAAATAATTACTTAATTATCCTAGTAAAATCATTAACTAATTAAAAACCATTTCTCCATATCCCAATATTCGAATATAAATTCCTAACATTAGAATAATTATGGAAACAATTATTACAAAATAATCTATTTTCCTAAAGGAGATTTCTTTCAGAAAAGTTCTTTCTCCATAACCAAATCCCCTAGATTCAATAGCAATTGCAAGCTCTTCAGCCATTCTTATGGAACCAATAATTAAGGGAGTTATTATGGGAACATAATTCTTTATTCTTTTTAGAATAGGTCCTTTGTCAAGCTCAAGGCCTCTTGACCTCTGGGCGTCCATTATAGTATAAGTTATCCCTGCTAGAGTAGGTACATATCTTAGGGATATAGCAAGCGTCAAACAATACTCATATGGAACTTTAAATTTCATTAAACCTAATACTAGATCCCTTTGGAGTGTAGTCATTAAAAGTAGAAAGGTCGCAATAATTATAGTAAATATTCTAAAAGTCATTGCAAGTCCCATTTTAATTCCATCTTCACTTACTTTTATTTGCCAAAATTCTAGTAATATTTTTCCTGTAGGTTGGAAAAAAGGCCAGAGTAATAACGACATTATAATCAAAGGTAAAATAGGTTTTATATACATAGCAAGTTTCCTGATTTTAATTTTACATAAAAATCTAATAATAAAAAGAACTAAAAATGCAAGTATACCAAGGTATAATGGGTCTTTGTATAAAAGTGCGAGACCAAATATTGAGAAAAGGATTACTATTTTTGTCCTTGGGTCAAGGCTATGAAAAAAAGAAGATTCCTTGACATACATTGAATACTTAATCATAATATGAAAATAAAATATTTAGATTTAAACTTTTAGGGTTCATCTATTCCAATGATAACAGTTCCTAGATTTTCACCTTTGATGTTATATTTTTCCTTAAAAAACAAATCAGTTGGGACACATAAACTTGCAGATATACCGTTTAGATCTTTTAATTCATCAACTTTTTGAGAAGGAATAACGAAATAAGGCTTACCCTGAGTTTTAACATTTGAAAAGATAACAAAATCTTCACCGATAAACAAAACATCGTTTCTATTTTTATATTCTGTTAATTCGTCTTTTCTAAGAAGCTTACCGAGAACATTACCTGATGGGTCCTTCATTAAAGTTAAACTCTGGCCATGTTTTCTATCTGAGAATGTTTCGTCAATAAAAATAAGAAAAATTATCTTTTTAGATAAAACTTCCCATACCCCCTCATTTATGAAATCCATCATGCCGCCAGCTGCTTTGTTTTTTTCAGCTTGGATCTCAAATTCTCTTATTTTTTCTATATCCTCTTGGGATAATATTTTAGCTTCAAGAATGCCTTTAATCGATTTAAGGCGTTTGAGTATTTCTTCTTCTGTTCCCATGATAATCCTCAAAGGTATCCTTTGGCTTTGAGAAGCTCAGCATTTAATATTCCTCCGCCGGCTGCACCTCTAACTGTATTATGAGAAAGGCAAACAAAACGGATATCAAATACTTTGCATTCTCTTAATCTACCTATTGTAGCTGCCATAGCTTTGTCACTATCTCTATCTTTTTTGGGCTGTGGCCTATTGTTTTCTTCTCTATAAATGATTGGATGCTTTGGTGCAAAAGGTAAGTTTAATTCTTGTGGTTCGGATTTGAATTCCCTCCAAATTTTTTTAATTTCGTCTAAAGAAGGTTTTTTTGGTCCAAATTCTAAACTTACACATGCTGTATGTCCATCAATTACCGGAACCCTGTTACAATGGGCAGATATCTTAATACTTGTATCGTTTACTATTTTACCATTAACTATTTTACCCATAATTTTTTGAGGCTCCACTTCAGATTTTTCTTCTTCTCCCGAAATGAAAGGTACAATATTATCAATCATATCAAGGGATGGTACACCAGGGTATCCAGCTCCCGATACTGCTTGCATTGTTGTGATTATCATTCTTTTGACTTCGTATCCGGCTTTAATTAATGCATATACTGGTGTCATATAACTTTGTAAAGAACAATTTGGCTTTACAACTATGAAACCTTTATCAAATCCATATACTTTCTTCTGATGAGATATTACCTCAATATGATTACTGTTTATTTCAGGAATTAACATTGGGATTGTATCAACATTTCTATTTGCAGATGCATTAGAAAACACAGGTATGCCTGCTTTAGCGTATTCAACTTCGAGCTCTTTTATTTTTTCTTTTTCCATTTCAAGAGCAGAGAAAACTAAATTACATTTTCCTATTGCATTACTTACGTTATTAGCATCTCCAACTATTAGCTTTTTCACTTTTTCTGGCGGATCTGTAATCATTTGCCATTTGCCCATTACTGCTTCTTCATACGATTTACCTGCACTCTTAGGTGATGCGGCAACATATGTAACGTTAAACCATGGGTGATTGTCTAATAGTCTAATATAATTTTGACCGACCATTCCTGTGGCTCCAATGACACCTACATTTATTTTTTCCATAATATCACCATTATTCTAAATTAAATAACATAATTTCTTAATGTTCCAATTCCTTCTATTTTTGCTTCTACTACGTCCCCTCTTTTCATTGGCCCTACCCCGGGAGGGGTGCCTGTTGCTATGACATCCCCAGGTTCGAGAGGCATTATTTCAGATATAAATTCTAATAGCTCATAACAATTAAATATCATGTTTTTTGTAGATGAATTCTGTCTTAACTCCCCGTTTAATTTTAAGGATATTTGAAGGTCTAAAGGATCAAGATTTGTTTCGATTAAAGGTCCAATCGGAGCAAATGTATCAAATGATTTGGCCCTTGTCCATTGAGTATCTTTTCTTTGAAGATCTCTTGCTGTAACGTCATTGAATACTGTGTAGCCTAATATATATTCCTCTGCTTCATCCTTTTCCACATTCTTTGCTCTTTTTCCTATAACTACTCCAAGTTCAACTTCATAATCAACTTGAGTTGAAGATTCGGGGTAGATTATAGGTTCTTCTGGCCCAATAACTGTACTAGCGGGCTTTATAAATATGATTGGATTTTTTGGTATTTCCATTTTTAGTTCCTTTGCATGATCTACATAATTTAGACCTACAGCTACAATTTTGGAAGGCGTTGTTGGTGAAAGCAACTTTACTTTGCTTAAATTAACTTCATCTTCAGTTATTTGAAAACTAGAAAAATAATCTCCTTTAATTCTTTTTATTATATCTTTTTCAAGTATCCCATTTTCAATTTTTTCGTTGTAGCTGTACCTTAGAAGCTTCATTGGAGCACCTTATCTAACTATTGCAAATACATCGCTCATGATTGCAGCCGCTGTTTCTATCTGGCCTGCACCCCTGCCCATTACAGTTATATCTTTGGATAAATCTGTATCAAAAACAGCGACATTTAAAGTACCGGTGACTGCAAGAGGGGAGTTGAGTGGAACCGCTGTTGGTTCTACCTTTGCACCTTTTTCAGTAACCTCTACGATTAATTTAATTATATTCCCATTATTTTTTGCTTCTATGACATCTTCCATCATTACTCCAGATATTCCTTGAACTTTTACATCTTTCAAGGTCATTGATTTATTCATTAATGTATTTGAAAGAATGGTAGCTTTGCATGCTGCATCCCAGCCTTCAATGTCTTGGGCAGGATTTGCTTCCGCATAGCCTTTCTCCTGTGCTTCCTTTAGTGCTTCGCCAAATTTTTTTCCTTCAAACGCCATGTTCGAAAGTATATAATTTGTTGTACCGTTTAAAATACCTTTTACAGAGATAATCTCATTTCCTTTTAATGCTTCTTGTGCAAGATTAATTACAGGCATTGTCCCCCCAACAGTTGCTTCATATCTAAAATCTTTACCGCTTTTTTCCTTTGCCTTTATTACCTTGTCATAATGAAGTGCTAAGGGACCTTTATTTGAGGTTACAACATGCATTTCTTTTTCAAAAGCTTTCATAATATGATTCATTCCGGGTTGAGCATCTTTGATGTTTGTTGGGGTAACTTCTATGATTATGTCTGCATCTATATTCTCTATGGCCATTTCTCCATTCCATTTTTTATCTTTGGAAGAATCAGGATAATTAATCATGAGGGATCTTTCTTGATTATGATCCATTAACTTAACTAAGTCAATTCCGTTTTCATCATAAATAGAATTTAGCATATCTGCAACGCATACTATTCTAAAGTCAACGCCATATTTGTTTTTGTATTGTTCTGCTCTATCTCTTATTACCTTGCATACTCCTTTTCCAACGACGCCAAATCCTACAACGCCTAGTTTTACTTTTTTCATAAAAATTCATCCTCTAAATAATAGTGAATACTCTATTTTTATTTATTATTTAAGAGTTTCGGGAAAGATTTATTTTACCATTTATTTTTAAAAAAATAATTACCGAAACCTTTTTAAAAAGGGCTAAGATAGGAAAATAAAGTTGTAATATAGAGGGTGAAAGAGAATTGGAGCTACCTTTTTGTGAGATTTGTTTGAAGACTGGAATGCTCTGCCCAGGTTGTACCGAAAAAATTAAAGATGGCGAACTTAATGACACTGACCTCGAAATTGCAAAAGAGCTTTACAGACTTGCCCAAGAAAATAAAGGGCTTAAAGAGGTAAAGTTCAAGAGGAGCATTAAGGTAGGTAATCTTATAATTATTCTCATTGAAGCAGGAGAGATAGGGAGTATTATTGGTAAAGGTGGCAATGTAATTAGGGTATTAAGCAAAAAATTAAACAAAAAAATAAGAGTAATTGAAGAAAGTAAAGATATCAAAAAAGTTGCTTCTGACCTATTATACCCAGCTAAAGTTCATGGGATAAATATTGTTTACTTGCCAGACGGTTCCATCTTAAAGAGATTAAGATTAGGAAAAGAGTTTGAAAAGAAGCTTCCTATTACAACAAAAAGTGTTAAAGAAATACTTTTGTTAATTACGGGCGAGAACGTAGATATTGTTTTTGAGTAATTTTCTAATACTTTCTTTTTATAATAAAATCACAAAGTTCAGTTAGAAAATTTTTAGATTTTTCTTCCATGTGAGGATCAATTGATTCTTTAGCAGCTGTGATAAATTCATTTTCTTTTTTACAACAGTAGTCAAGTGAACCACATTCACGCATAATATCTTTAATTTCCTCAATATCCCCAGGAGAAGCATTTTTGTTTCCAATGATTGCTTTTACTTTTCTTAGTTGAGTTTCATCTGCCAACTCAAAAGTCTTTATGACCAATAGGGTATTCTTCCCTTCTTTAATGTCACTATCGACAGGTTTTCCAGTAGTATTCTCTTCTCCAAAAATACCAAGTATATCATCATGAACCTGAAAAGCTCTTGAAAGATATTGAGAGTACCTATCTAAAGAATTAATATCGACTTTATCTGTAAATAAAAGCCCAATTCTTAAAGGATATTTGAAAAGAATACCTGTTTTATTATCTATCATTTCAAAATACTTTTCTTCGTTACCCCCTTTTTGTTCCATAAGGATATCTAAAAGCTGGCCTTCATTTAATTTAGTGTACATTTCTCTGTGCATATCCAACGCTTTTGAAATTAGACTTTCATTAAACCCACTAGACCTTATTGCCTTTTCACTTAATGCATACATTATATTTGAACCAAGAACAGATAATGCATAAGAATACCTTGAAATGGATCTTTGAATAAGAAGAAGTCGTGAAAGACCATCTTTTTTTATCCAATTACCTCCGTCTGAGTAAGGGGTAAGATCAAACCTGGCCGACTTAAGAAATTTATCAGCATATATCGCATTGAAAGTTTTCTCTCCGTGTCTGATAACGTCCTCATCCATCGCATCGTCCAATATAAGCGAAGAAGAATGTAGAAGTTCAAACGCTATCGAGGCTCTTAGTATTCTATTGTCATAAGAAGAATAACCGCTATAAGCCATAATACACATAATTGGTCTAAGTCTTTTTCCACCAAGAAGTGTATGATGCCTTATATCTTTATAAAAATCACAAATTATATCATTTTTAATAGATTGCAATTCTATTTCAAAGAAGGATTTGATCTCGTCTTCTACTTCTTTTTTTAGTTCACTTGTGACCTTAACAAAGTCCATTGGTACACCTTTAAACAATTTTTATATATTAGTTTAAATAAGTTTTGAAGATATCTTTTAAAGGGAATAGGCAATATAAAATTTAATGTCCATTAAAAAAACTGATGCTAACTCATATCATACAGGTAAAATTTCTAAAGGGTGCAAATTATGTATTAAAGGTAGAAAATCAGTTTTATTTGTAACTGGAGTCTGCAACGTTAATTGTTATTACTGCCCATTGTCAGAAGAGAAGAAGGGGAGGGACTTTTCATATATAAATGAAAGAAAAATAGAGGGGAACCAAGATATTTTAGAAGAATTAAAAGCATGTAGTTCAAAAGGAATAAGTTTGACCGGTGGAGATCCACTTTTAAGAATAAACAGATGCTTAGAGTATTCCAAGTTAATTAAAGACAATTATAATAGTGCGCATATCCATTTGTATACGGGAACAACTGATAAATCTGTATTAAATCTTAAGAAATTAGAAGGTTATGTCGATGAAGTTAGATTTCATGTTAAAAATGCAGATGAAATACAGAAGCTCGATGCTTTTCTGGATATGAACTTTATTTTTGGTATTGAGATACCTGCTATACCTGGGGATTTTGAAAGGATAAAAAAAATAATACAAGCGGCTGAAAAAACTCACCTTTCCTTTGTTAATTTAAATGAATTTGAGTACACTGATACTAATTGGGATAATCTTTGTGAAAGAGGATTTGAATTTGATAGCGATACAAGCATGATTAAAGGTAGTAAAGAACTTTCACTTGAATTGATAGAAACTTTTGAGGATTCAAATATTCCTATTCATTTCTGCCCTTCTGTTCTAAAAGACGCAATCCAACTGAGAAGAAGATGGGAAATAAGGGCTAGAAACACTAAAAAGTACTATGAAGAAATAGAAGACTGTTTAATTGTCAAAGGAGTATTAGAAGGGGATACAGAAGAAATAGTTGAATATCTAATAAATAAAATAAATATCTCAAAGAGAATGTACGAAATTGAAGATGACAAAGTTTACACACATTGGGCAATTGCTGAAGAAATATCCGAAGATACAAATTTTTCTAGAAAAATAAAAATTGGCATAATAAAAGAATACCCAATTTACAAAAGACTTGTCGCTGAATACATTCCACTTTAATATTCAGTTTTGGGAATAGAAGACTGTTTTGAAGAAGATTTGGGTTTTCTCATTAAGGTGCCCAGTAAAACTCCAATTTCCATTGTAACTGCACTAAGCAATACCCCAAAGGCAATATATATGGATGGCCCTACACTTGATTTCGAAGATTCTAAAGCGTTATTAACTATTTCTATCTTGGCTTCAATCTCATTAACTTTTTCTGTCAGGCCTAGTTTCTGGTAAGCTTCCTTTGATTTTTGGTAATATTCAAGTGATTTTGAATAATTCTTTTTTTCAAAGTAAGAATTTGCTTGGGAATAGTAGTTTTCCGCATCTTTAACTAGTGCTGAATCTTTAATAGTAAAAGAGACAGATTCAGTTGCAGCTCTTTTAGTTCCATATGAATCAAAATATTCGATTATAATATCGGTCTTATAAGCTCCTGAAGGGGCGTCGCCTTTAGCTGTTATGTTTAATGTTACATTTCTTGATTCATTTGCTTTCATAAGTCCTATTGAGTCTACATCCAAAGAAGTACTAAAATTATTTGTTGAGGGAACGTTTAATTTAATATTGTTACCATATCCTAAACCATAGTTAGATACTTTAAATGGAATATCTATGCTCTGCCCTTGAAGTACTTCTCTAGGGGTAGAAGATAATTCTATTTTAATAGAAGGATATTCTTTGATTATCTTAAACTGAATGTCTTTCATGAGTAAATAGGGTTTGCACCCTTGTCTGCAGTTTCCAATTTCCCCTTTAATTTTTAATGGTATGGTATATGTTCCAGCTTCAACATTTTTATCAACTTCAATTGACAATTTAACTGATACTTCATCTTGCACATTAATACTGTGATCATTATCCTCAACAAATTTTTCTTCCCCGTCTATTATTTTTATGTAGTCTCTAATCTCAGGGGGGATATTATTCGATTCTATAACTGCCGCTAGATCCCAAAGCATTTCAGAAGTCGTATTCTTCAATTTTACTTCTATTATAATTTGTTTGCCAGGTTCAATCTGTGATGGGTATACAAGGTCTACTCTTGGATCAGCGTCTGCAGCCCCATATAGCGGGATTAATAAAAATGAGATAATGACTAAAGGAAGTACCTTTTTTACCATGAAAGAGTGTTGATAATAAGTCTTTTAAGCCTTACTCTAACATTATCTTCAATGGACAAGCGTTTTTTGTCAATTTTAACGTGCTTTATACTTATTTGTTCGATAAATCTAGTCTATGGGGCAAATGTGGATAAGGAAGTTACTATAATGATTCCTCTTTATCAAGAAAAAAATGAGGAATATACTATAAAAGGCGACCTTTATAATTATTCTATAAGGCTTGTAGAAATAACAAAATGTGATAAAGACTTATTTGATGGTTCATGTATAAACACTATTGAGCTTAATATTCTCCAAAAGAATAAATACAATAATGAAACAATAAAAACTGTCGTAGTTCCTAATATAATTAAGGTAAGGGAAATCCCCTTGACAATTGAGTTTGAGGATATCAAATTTACGTCAATTTTTGTAATCACAATTTATTTTGACCAAGGAGCGGCTAACTTTAAATTAGGATATACGGCTAAAGACGTTTTGAGAGAAATGACTCCAATTTATTCAGGAGAAATGATAGAAAGTCCAATATCTCTATATTTCGGTGAAGCAGATAAAGTCTATTCAATGATAGTTAATAGAAGTGAAGATAAACTTATTGTAAATGTAAGAAATAACATTGATTCAGAAACTCTCTATGGTGTATCCGATGATATACTTCCCTTCGGTAACATAAGAGTTAAAGTACTTAATAAAACTAATAACGGAATTAAATTTACTGTATATTCCATATCGGGCATTAATTCTCTTTCTAAATCAGAGATATCTATAAAAAAAGGAGAATCTTTCAATATAGGTGGCTCTGATTTTAAAGTCATAGACACTTCAAATCTCTCAACTACAATAAAGTTCCAAGACCAAGAGTTTATACTAAAGAAACGATCTATAAAATCAATAAATGGCTATCTTTTTGAACTAAGTGATAGTGGTGCTGACAGTGCAAATATAAACGTTTATCACCCTCTATCAATTAATGTCACAGAATATAGCCCTAATGTCACTCTTACTGTAACAAAAAAACTTGAAGCTGAAGAAGGAGATGTTATTGAAATTCCTTTTACTCTAGCTAACACAGGCAAAGCAAATGCTGAAAATTTAGAGGTAATCTTACAAGGGTCTGGATTAAGTATAATTGATGGCTCTTGGAAAGGTGCGCTAAAATCTGGAGAAACAAAAGATTTAATTTTTAAGGCTAAATACAATGAACCAGGTAGTTATATAATTAATATTGGTGTTTCTTCAGGACAATTTTCTCAAAACTTTCAGAAAGATGTTAACATTAAATCGAAAGTAACTTCAGTTTTGAGAGAAGGGCCAACACAAGCCTTAATTTTTATTGCAAAAAATTACATCTTGACACAAGAAAGAATCAAATTTATTCAAAACTCAATCAATATTTTCTTTTATATAGGAATAGCAATATCTGGCACAATAATAGTCTATTCATCAATGCAAACTTTACCCTCTAGGGATATTCCAAAAAAGAAAATCCCTAAACAAAAAGTAACTATAAATCAAACAAAAAAAAATATATCTAAAAACGTAAGAAAAAGAAAAATTCAAGAAAGAAATTAATTACTTTCTTTTTCTAAAGGCAAGATAAATAGCTCCGAATATAGTTCCCCCTATTATTCCCACTTCTTCAAAAGGGGTATTTTTTGTTTCAGATTTGGGCTCTTCAATTGGTTTAGTTTCGGTTTTATTTGTGTCGTTATTTGAAGGAATTACGACTTTTTTCTGAGTTAATAAGTATATTTTATTATCATCTGAACCAACTAAAATATCTTCTAGCCCATCGTTGTTCAAGTCTTTGATGAAAAATGTTTCTACCCATCCTCCTGTAGACAAAGTGTATTCCGTAATTCCAGAGTTTGTATTCAAAATATACAGATTATTGTCTTTACATCCTAAGACTAAAGAAGGTTGATTTTCGAATTTAATAACGCCGATTTTGAATATTCTATCAGGTAAATCAAATCTTTTAATGAATGTACCCTTAGAATCTAATACAATTATCTCTCCTTTAGAACCACCCAATATGATTTCTTCTTTTCCATCGTTATTTATATCAAATAATGCTGAAGCTACAGAATCTGTTTCAGTTTTAAATTCCCACATTGGAGCTAGATTCCTGTTTAGTGAATATACAATAGTACCTTTCCAATCTTGAGATTCGTCTCTGTACCATCTAGAAACATGAATCATGTTATTGAACTTGTCTAAAAAAAGTTCTCTTAAGATATTCTTTGTATTGTAAGAGTTTGTTAGTTTTCCTTGACCATCAAGTATAAAGGTATTATCAAATGATACAACTAAGATTTCATTTTTCCCATCTTGATTAAGATCTGTTATAAGAGTTCTGAAGTTATATCCTTTGGTCTTATAATCCCATAGAAAAGTTAATTCTTGATTAAATAAGTAAACATTGCCATCATCTGCACCTATAATAGTTTCATAAGTGCCGTTTGAATCCACATCCCCTATATCAAAATCCAATACAGACCCTACGATAGGAATGACAGTTATTTCTTTTCCTTCTGAGTCGAGTAAATAAAATAATCCATTATAAATCTCTTTTTTTGAAATAACTCTATTTTCTGTTCCTGCAATAATTTCTTTTTCAGATTCTCCATAAACATCCATTATTTTTACAATAGAAAATGAGTTATTTGATTCAACGTTCCACTTGACATTGCCTTTATCATCAAGGCATATGAGTTTTTTACCAGCGGTATAGGCAATTATCTCGTTGCTGCCATCATTATTCAGATCATCAGATTGGATTTCTAGAATGTCAAATTTATCGGTATAGATTACACTGTTATTGAATTCAACTGATGCTACAGAAGAGATTGTGCCTATAGATAATAATATAGTCATTAATAAAGATATCATCTTATAATTCATATAATCACGAAAAAAGTATAGTTTTCTTTTATTTAAAACTATTGATAAAAATTATCTCATATATGAAGATTTAAGTTAGATAACCAAAACTATTTAAGGATTGTTTATTGATTAATTCTAGGTGGGATTATGCCTCAGGGTAAGGAAGGTAAACTAATACTATTTTTTGAAGAGATAGATATCGATGATATTCCTTTTGTTGGTGGTAAAAATGCATCTCTTGGTGAGATGATACGCAATCTAAAAAGTAAGGGGATTAAAATACCTGAAGGATTTGCAATTACATCTTATGCTTATGATTATTTTGTAAAAGAAGCTGGAATTGAAGAAAAAATACGAGAAATTTTAAAGGATCTTGATACAAACATTTATGAAAATCTTGCAACGAGAGGAGAAAAGATAAGGAATGCCATAATTGAAGCTGAATTTCCTGAAGAACTAAAAAAAGAAATAGTAAATGCATATGGTAAACTAGAATCTACTTATGGCAAAAATGTTGATGTAGCAGTAAGATCATCTGCAACGGCCGAAGACTTACCAGATGCCTCTTTTGCAGGACAACAAGAAACTTTCCTAAATATCACAGGAGCAGAAGGACTAATTTTAGCGTGTAAAAAATGTTTTGCGTCTCTCTTTACTAATAGGGCTATTTCGTATAGACACGATAAAGGATTTGACCATTTTTCAGTAAAACTTTCAATTGGCGTCCAGAAAATGGTAAGAAGCGACCACGGTTCAAGTGGGGTTATATTCACTATAGATACAGAATCGGGTTTCAAAGACGTTGTTTTGATTACCTCTATCTTTGGTCTTGGGGAGAACATTGTTCAAGGAACCGTTAATCCTGATGAATTTTATGTGTTCAAGCCTACTTTAAAGAAAGGATACAAATCTATCATTAGCAAAAAATTAGGGGCAAAGCAAAGAAAGATGATTTATTCAGATGATCCCAATGAAGGTACAAAAAATATAAGAGTTGAAGAAAAAGAAAGAAATAAATTTTCAATTTCAGATGAAGATGTTTTGAATCTAGCACGATGGGCTGTAATTATTGAAGATCACTATTCTAAAAAAAGAGGTAAATTTTCACCCATGGATATTGAATGGGCAAAAGATGGAAATTCCAAAGAACTTTATATACTTCAGGCAAGGCCTGAAACTGTACAGTCTCAACGAGATTTTAACACTATTAAAACATATATACTAAAAGAAAAAGGAAAGAAACTCGTCACTGGACAAGCAGTTGGAGACATGATTGGGCAAGGAATGACTCATATAATAAGAACTCCTAAAGAAATATCTCTTTTTAGGGAAGGAGAGGTTCTTGTAACAGAAATGACCGACCCTGATTGGGAACCTGTAATGAAAAAAGCAAGCGCCATAGTAACTAACAGAGGAGGAAGAACTTGTCATGCTGCTATAGTGTCACGTGAATTGGGAATACCTTGCATTGTTGGTACAGATAATTCAACTGAAGTTCTATCAGATGGTCAAAAAATCACCGTAAGCTGTGCAGAGGGAGAAGTAGGGGCAGTATATGATGGGATTTTAAAGTATGAAATAGAAGAAATTGATATACAAAAACTTCCGGAAACCAAGACAAAAATAATGATGAATGTTGGTATTCCAGAGAAAGCTTTTATGCAATCTCAAATCCCAAACGATGGTGTTGGCTTAGCAAGAGAAGAGTTTATTATTAATTCTTACATAGGGATTCATCCTTTAGCACTTGTAAACTTCGATGAACTAAAAGAAAAATCAAGATATGATATGTCAGTTGCTGAAGTAGTAAAGCAAATTGAAGATAAAACTGCCGGATACGAAGAAAAAACTAATTTCTATGTTGACAAGTTAACTTATGGAATATCTATGATAGGAGCAGCTTTCTATCCTAAAGATGTCATCCTTCGTTTAAGTGATTTCAAATCAAATGAATATGAGAATCTAATTGGTGGAAAACTGTATGAACCTAAAGAACATAATCCTATGATTGGGTGGAGAGGAGCTTCTAGATACTATGATGAGAATTTCAAAAAGGCTTTTGCTCTTGAATGTAAAGCTATTAAGAAAGCAAGAGAAGAAATCGGTTTAAACAACATAAAGGTAATGGTACCTTTCTGTAGGACTCCAGCTGAAGGAAGAAAAGTTGTTAATACAATGAGAGAATTTGGCCTTGTACAACGTGAAAACGGTCTTGAAATATATGTAATGTGTGAAATACCTTCAAACGTCCTAGCTGCAGATGAATTCTGTGAAATATTTGATGGATTCTCAATTGGTTCAAATGATTTGACTCAACTTACATTAGGTCTTGATAGAGATTCTGAAATAGTATCAAGTATCTATGACGAGAGAAACATTGCAGTCAAGAGACTAATCAAAAAAGCCATAGAAGTTGTTAAATCAAAAGGTAAAAAAATTGGTATCTGTGGACAAGCACCTTCTGATTTCCCAGAATTTGCTTCCTTCTTAGTCGAAAGTGGTATAGACTCAATCAGTTTAAATCCTGATACAGTTATAAAAACTAGATTAAATGTGAGAGAAAAGGAAAAAGAGATGGGGTTCATCTAAGAATGCTTGAAACAATTATATCCTCTATAGTCTTAGGGGTTACTGCAGGTTTTTGTCCACTTAATCTTTTTTTTATTCTTCCTATTTTTCCAAAAGTTATTGAGGATAAGTCTTTCTTAAACGCGATTTATTTTTCAATTGGAATTTCAACTATTTTTGTTCCACTAGGACTATTGGCTAATTTAGGAATCTCTTTTATATTAAGTTCCGATACTAAATTGGGATTTTTATTTGGAGGGGTATTGTCAATAGTTATAGGTTTAATACTATTAAGATTAATAAAAATTAGTTACATACTCTCTGTAAAAAAAGACAAGAAATTTTATGGTTCTACACCATATACGTATGGTATTTCATTTGGGCTTATTACAATAGCTAGAGCAGCACCTTTATTGATATCATTGCTTTCAATAGTAGCTTTAGAAAAAAATATAGTAATAGGAGTAATTTCTCTTTTAATTTACTCATTTATGGTAGGGGCACCATTAATAATTATAGCTTCAATTTTTGGACTCAATAAAGTTGAAGAATTCATTAAAAAGTATTCAAAACTATTGGACAAAATCAGTGGGGTGCTGCTTATTCTTATAGGAGTATACTATATTTATTTGTTTATACCTAAGTAAACTACATTATTTTAATATAATAGATATTATAGAACAAATTCTACAATTTTATTTATTTTTTAGTATTATGTTCTAATATCATAGATAAATTTAAATACTCATGAATTAAACTTCAATAGCTGGATAGATAAGGTGATATCATTGAACGTTTCAGAAAGGTCATCGACAATAAGCTATGCAATTCGAGATGTTGTAGAATATGCGAGAAAACTTGAGTCCAAGGGAGATCAAATTCTAAAATTGAATATTGGAGACCCATTAAAATTTGACTTTAATACTCCTGAACCTATGGTTGATGCTATTATCAATGCGGCTAAAACTAATTTTAACGGTTACGAAGATTCATTGGGAAATCCAGAACTAAGGAAAATTATTGCCGAGAGAGAATCAAAGAATAATGGTAAGATATATTTTGAAGATGTAGTTATAACTTCAGGCGTAACAGAAGGTGTACAACTTGTTTTTGGGGCGACTCTTGAACCCGGTGATGAAGTTTTAGTTCCTGGTCCAGGATACCCAACTTATACATCATATGCAACTTTTTTTGGTGCAAATCCCATAACATACAGAACTATAGAAAGTGAAAATTGGAATATCGATGTCGAAGATCTTAAATCAAAGATTACAAACAATACAAAATGTATAGTTTTAATAAATCCAAACAATCCAACAGGTGCAATGTACAAAAAAAAATGTCTTGAAGAAATTCTTGACATTGCAATAGATTACGACTTATTTATAATATCTGATGAAATATACGATCGAATATCATTTAATAACTCCTTTGTAAGCCCGGCTTCAATGACCGATGAAGTCCCAATACTTACGTTTAATGGAATTTCTAAGATATATTTAGCACCTGGTTGGAGAGTGGGATATATGGCATTTTACAACTGGGATACACTATTTGAGATAAAAGAAGGAATAATGAAAGAACTTCGCGCTAGAATAGCTGCAAATTCAATCTGCCAAGTAGGTGCAATTGAAGCTTACAAGAGCTGTGAAAAATATGTCGTGGAAATGGTTTCAAAATTAAAAGAAAGGAGTGAATTTGCATACAAGCGACTAAATGAGATCCCAGGGATAAGTACCACAAAACCAATGGGCGGCCTATATATATTTCCAAAGGTAGAATTAGAAAAAAGATGGAAGGATGACAAAGAATTTGTTTATGAGTTCTTAAGAATGAAAAAAGTTCTTTTAGTACACGGCAGTGGATTTTGTCCAGTTTATGGAAAAGATCATTTTAGGTCAGTATTTTTACCCACAATAGAAGTTATGGAAGATGCATTTACAAGGCTTGAAGAATTTATGAAAGCAAAGTAGTAACTCTTAGATAATCATTTATATTTTAAAGTGTTTATAAATATCATGAGGGTTACTGATCAACAAATTCTTGAGGCCATTAAAAAGGTATTAAGTGAAGATACAATAATTCATTCACAAAAAGAGCTTTTAGAAAAAGTGAAAAACAAACTATCTATAAATAAAGGAATACAGGTTTCAGCTGAAAGAATAAGAAAAGTGGCTAAAAGGTATGGAGTTAAAGTCCAAGTACACTCTAGGAAAGGAAAAGAGATCAAAATTTGTCCTTTTTGTGGAAAAGATCTTCAGAATATAATGTCCCAGGATTTGTTTGGAAGAGCAACAACGATTGGCAAAATGTGCAAAAACTGTAGATTTGAAATAGGCCTTGGAAGAAGCCCTGCAAGGTATATTTTTAGGAGATAATTGCCCTATGAAAGGCTTTTAAAAGGAATTTATCTCTGAAAGACATAAACAAAAGACATATAAATGGATACTTAAATGCCTATTAAACTCGCTATTATTGGAGGATTATCATGTCGAGAAACAAAGGACTCGGAAAAAAGAAGAGACTTGGTAAGGCTATGAACCAGAACAGAAGAGTCCCTGTTTGGGTATGGGCCAAGACTAAGTTGAAAGTAAGATCACACCCGAAAAGAAGAAATTGGCGAAGAACTTCTCTTAAGAAGTAGAGGTGAGAGTTTTGGATATTAATGAAGAGAGAATGTATGTAGTACCTTTAAGAAAAGTTAAAGATGCCCCCAGAACTCAGAGAGCGGCTAGAGCAACAAGAGTTTTGAAGGAATTTGTTGAGAAACATTCGAAATGTGAGAATATTAAAATTGACAAACAACTCAATGAAAAACTTTGGGAGAGAGGAATAGAGAGTTCTCCTTCAAAAATAAAGATTAGAGTCGTTAAAGGAGAAGAAGGGGAAGAAAAAAGAGAAGTTGTTACTGCGTATCTTGCGGAGTAAAGCTAATGATTAGACAGTTGAATTTCAGTGGGAATCCCTTCGTTGGACTATTCGGCTTCACAAATAATAGCTTTACTCTAGTCAGAGGAGATATTGGAGATAACGAAGAAGTTCTAATGAATACTTTAGGAACTGAAGTGATACTTAGTACTGTTGCCTCAACTGATTTGGCAGGTATTTATCTATCAGGGAATAATAATGGAATAATACTCCCATATGTAATAGAAGATGAAGAACTTCAATTAATTGAAAATATGGGTATAAACAAATGTATCCTAGATACTAAAGAAACAGCAGTTGGAAACTTAATATTATCAAATGATAAAGGAGCTATTATTAGCCCTATACTGTCAAGCGAACAACAATTAATCGAAGATATCCTTGGAGTTGAAACAGCCATTTCAACAATAGGCAATCATAAATATGTTGGAAGCGTTGCTAGCACTAATAACATGGGATGCTTAGTTCACAAAGAGGCAAAAGAGGATGATATATCCTTGATAAAAGACCTTTTGAAGGTTGATGTAAAAATGGCAACATTGAATCGGGGAGTATCTTATATTAGCGCTTGTATTATAGCAAATGATAAAGGTGCAATCGTTGGAGAAACTACTACGGGTATAGAAATGAGCTATATTGAAGATATTATGGGCATATGAGGTGATTTAATGATTAAAACCTATACAGTTGAAGGAATTATTAACTTAAGAAATAGTAAAAAACACTTTGTTAAGGATTTTCAAGGAATAAAGGAAGAAGATGTTCTTGAAGATATATATTCTAAATATGGATCTATTTACGGATGTAAGAGAAGAAATATTGAAATAAAGAGCATCGTTGAAAAACAAGGTGAAATGTAAATGGCCGGTGAGGAAGAAGCTATTAGAAGGCTTAGCTCTGAACTAAACTATCTAAATGAACAATCAAAAATATTATCAAGTAATCTATCTTTACTTTCCTCTCACAGAAATGAACTTGGCATGTCAATAATTACACTTGAAGGTCTAAAGAATGTAAAAGAAGGTAATGAAATACTTATACCAATAGGCGCCGGAAATTTTGTTAAGGGTAAAATAGGAGATGTAAAAAATATAATTACTACCCTTGCAAGAGACGTCACTATGGAAAGGACAATAGAAGAAACTATATCTAAGCTAAATGAAACTTTAAAAGAAGTTGAAAAAAATATTGGACAAAACGAAGCAACTTTACAAAATATAAGTTCTAGAATGAATGAAATTGAAAGGAAAGCGGAAGAAATACTCCAAAAGAAACAATAATCTATTTAAAAAATCTTTATTAAGTTTCAAAATTATAAAAAAATTATTTTAAGTAATCGTTGAATCTATTTTCCTTTCTATTCTTCCATCCACCTTTATGGTAAGCGTAGCTAACAATTAATGGCATTGCAATAGTTGCTTCGGCATAGACCATTTGTTCGCTTCCACTATCTACTTTTCCCCAAGAGTGAGCTTCTTTTAAAGTTGAACCTGAAAGTGCTCCGTCTCTTTCATCAGCAACAGTAATTTGGACTGCATATTTGTGCATATTTACTTGCTTGCCTAAGATATCTGCTGCTACTGGGACATCTTGAGAAAAGTTTTTTGGAACTCCGCCACCAATCATGAAAAGACCTGTGTCTTTGGAAGCTATTTTAATTTTTGTCAATTCCAAGAAATCTTTAGCACTGTCAATGGATACCTTTGGTTTGTTACCTCTTTCATTCTGATGATAAACAAGCCCAAATCCTGCACTGCAATCTGAGAAAGCGGGTACAAATATAGGGACTGCTTTTTTGTATGCTTCAAGAACTATTGAATCATTAACTTTAGAACCATGCTTATCAAGATATTCTCCCATAGCAACGATGAATTCTCTAGAAGAATAAGGCCTTGGCTCAAGTGAGTTAGCAATTTCTGCAATAGTCATGTCACATACCCTTAATTCTTCCTCATCGATGTAGGTATCATAAATTCTATCAATATTCTGTTGTCTAAGCATCTCATCATCGATAAAAGGGGTCCCTTGGTAATGTTTAAATCCTAGGGCTTCAAAAAATTCCTGATCAACAATTATGGCTCCTGTTGATACTATTGCATCGACCATATTATGCTTAACCATATCGTATACTACTTTTTTTAGCCCTGCACTAAAAATTGACCCTGCTAAACATAAAATAATTGAGCAGTCTTTATCTTCAATCATTTTGTCATAAATGTATGATGCCCTTGCAAGGTTTTTGGCCTGAAAAGCCATTTTTGAAAAAGCATCGACTAAATCTCTAGAATCAAAACGTTTAATATCTATATGTTCTATTTCTTTTGACAATAATTCTTCTCTCTTCATAAAATAATAGATTAAATTAAACCTTAAATATTTTTCTATATATTGGGGTATATGCAAAAATTTCCCATATTGACATATTTTTCTTTTATGACGCCACCTTTGTTTGGTGATGATTTTAGGATTTAAAAAGGGATTAAGTTTGCATATGATTATTCAACAAATTATTTTATATTCAAATTTTTATTATTTCGTCTGGTGATATAATGAAAGATGGAGTGTTTTATGGCAAAGGAGTCAACAAAATAAAAACTGAATACCCTGAAATATTTGAGGCTATAGTTAAACTTGATGAAGCAGTTTTCACTGGAAGAGTCCTTGATTATAGAACTCAAAAATTAGTTGCATTGGCTATTGTTGCATCGAGATCTGATGAAAGTGCAACAAAAAGGCAAATGATCTCAGCTATGAATGAATTTAAAATAACAAAAGATGAAATAGTAGATGTTCTTAGAGTTGTACTATTAACTTCAGGAATGCCTGCATTCAATAAAGGCATGAGATTACTAGATGAAATAGAAAAACAATAATTTCTTTTCTAAATTTTTATTTCAATTTTATAAAGATAATCTCTTAAATTCATTAGATTAAATTTGCATCATTTCTTTATCTATGTTAAACCTATATATAATTGGGAGGATACTAAATAATAATTTAAACTAGAATTCTGTATTTATATTGGGATAAAATGATATGCAAAAATTGTAATATTGAGATAGATGATACGGCAAAATTCTGTCCTCAATGTGGTTCTTCAACAGGTAAAAGAGAAGAATTTTTTGTTGATTCTGATCATCTTGTTGAAGAAATAAAAAAGCTAATTGATGAGGGTATCGCCACAAGGATCATAATAAAAGATGAAAAGGATAGAACGTTACTGGATATACCTGTCGTAGCGGGGCTTGTTGGGGCCCTTATAGCGCCTTGGCTTGCAGCAGTGGGAGCTATAGCAGCATTGGCTGTAAAATGTAAAATAGTCGTTGAGAAGAGACAAGAATAAACTATTAATAATTTTTTTTCTTTCTATCGGGATTAGATATTTAAACTTTAATCATTCATCTAAAGAAGGTGAGTTTATGGGTCTTTCTGAAGACATAGCTATTGTTGAAACAAAAAAGATTGATATAGAAAGTCCAATTATAATAGAAGGCGTACCTGACATCGGTCTTGTAGGTTCAATCGCAGTAAGCCATATGGTACTCGAAAATAAATTTGAAGAAGTAGGTTACATTAAATCAGATCTTTTACCACCTGTAATGGTTATCCATGAAAGGAAGGTATTGAACCCAATAAGAATTTTCCAAAAGGGAAAAATTTTGGCGATCCTTGCCGAGATACCAGTTGATCCAAAACTTGGATTTCTTCTTTCAAAAAGACTTGTCGATTGGTATAAAGAAAAAGGTGCAGAGTTAGTTATTTCGATAAGTGGAACACCAGTCCAAGAAAGAATTGATATTGATGATCCTATCGTCTTCGGAACCTCTAATAAACAAGAGCTTCTTAATAAAATGGAAGAAATAGGTGTGCAGATACTAGAAGAGGGATTTATCTCAGGTTTCTATGCGCTTATCTTAAAAAATTGCATTGAATTAGGTATAAATTCCTCTGTGCTACTTTCACAGAGCTACCCAAGTTATCCGGACCCAGGTGCCGCCGCATCAATTCTTAAGACCATAAACAAGATGATTGATATTAATATAGATGTTAAACAGTTAATAGATCAAGCACAAGAAGTAAAGATTAACTATCGTGCATTAATGGAACAGACAAATGCATCAATGCAGAAGGAAACTAAAGTAGAAATTCCAACAATGTATAGGTAGGTTCTATGATTAGAAGATATTATGTAATAAGGGAGAATAAACAAAATTCAACAACTGAAAAATATTGGTATGTTAATTATTGTATCCCACATAGCGTTGAACCTTTAACTGAATTTCATGAAACAAATGATGCCCTAATTGCTAATCTAGATTTACCATGTGTTGAGAAGGAAAACATTGATGTGACCTCTGAAGAATACTGTATAAGAGTTTGTGCACCGACTACAAAAGGCGTATGTTTTAAGAAAGAAATAAGATTACCTTTCCCTACTGATCCAGAGAACGTTTCAGCTGTCTTTAGAAAAGGCATTCTAGTTCTCGAAATACCAAAGAAAATAAGACACTTTAAAATAGAAATAAAATAGTTTTAATTTTTACTTTTTCTTTCCAAATCCAATTATTTTCATAAAGAAATACATTGGCTGTTCTTTTGGTGCTATGTAAACTGTTGCTGTTCCTCCACAGTAACCTGTAAAGGTAACATTTCCAATCTGTTTCGCCTTATATTTCCACTGATATGTTTGTGTAGCTTCGGATATAGTTTCTCTATTAGAGAATTTTTCAACTCTGTATGCCTCTTCATTTGAGATAGTTGGATCGTTTGGATTTGAGCAACCAACTGAAGTTACAATTATTATGTCTCCTTTCTGTACTTTAGTGCTGTTGACTGTTATATCGCCGTTTGCTAAAGTCATAGCAACAGTTAAGGTTCCCAGTAAAAATACCAAAACTAGGCTTATGGTAATTACTTTTTTCATTTTTTGACCTCTAACATACCAATCTGAATTAGTTTATAAAGTTTTGGTAATCAGTAATTGTTATTATGTTATCAGTTACAAAAAATTATTCAAAAAAGTTAGAAAATAAAATAAATTTAGGCTTGTATTTCGACATCATCAATGTACCAGCCACGGTAATCATTGGCCAATTCATCGCTCATGTCAAAGTAAAAGCTTACCTCAATAACTTTGCCCTTGTAAGGAGTTAGGTCGTAAGTTTTCTGAATCCATTTCTCCATCGGGTCTCCGTTTAACTGCTCTAAATCTTTCCATTCGACAGTTCCAACTTCTCTTACTTGAACAAATCTTTGGTCGTAAAGCTTTCCCATTGTTTCAGTTTGATACCAGTACCAAAAAGTCAAAGTAGCTTTCTCAGAATTCTTTAGGTTAATCTGAGGAGATACTAATCTTCCACTGTTGGCTGTTCCAGAATCGTACGTTCCTGTAACCTCATTTCCGTACCAGAAACTAGAAACTCCGCTGTTTGCATTTCTGTATTGGGATTTTTCATTTACTATATGCCACATGCCTGTAGCTTCCCAACCATCGGTACCTTTTTCAAAATTATAAGTATAATTGTCACTGAATACAGGGATGGCCACTATCAATGACAAAACTGCAATTGATAACAGAGCAATTCCAACCTTTTTCATTGAAATCACCTTCATGATGTTTATGGTATTAATACTAATTTATAAGCTTTTCTACATTTTTTTTAAATATATTATAAAATTATTAAATCTTAATATTATTTTCAATTATTATCTATGTTTAGCAATAGAATTTAACAATATATAATATAGAAATCAATTTCGATAATTTATTTAACTATACCTATCATTTCTTAGTTAATTCATCCAAAATTCTCATTCCTTTCGTAAATGCCGGCTGACCAGAAGTTAGTAGGACTACTCTTAGTACATCGGCTATTTCTTCTGGCGTTACATTTAGTTCCTTCATAGCTGAGCGCATCTGCCTTTCCGTAGCAGTTTCATCACAGTGGCCTGCAGTAATTCCTATTGCAATTAGTTTCTGTGTCTTGTAATCTAAAACCTTTCCAGAATAAGCCACTTCATTTAGTGTTTTAATAGCTTCATAAATATCAGGATATTCTTTTTTTACCTTGCCCATTCCTCTTCCATAAAATACTTCATACTTCATTTTTTTCACCATATCCGTATATGTTCTTATTATATTTAAACATAATTATAGTTTTTACTTAAATCAAAAAATATATTAACACTATTCTATTAGTGATTTTAATGGAGGAATTATTGCTTCTATCAATTGGATTTGGTGTTGGATTATCTGGAGCTATTGCACCAGGCCCACTTTTCATGGCAACAATAAAGGACACATTGAAGTATGGGCCTCTATCGGGTCCAATGATATGTATAGGCCATCTTTTTGTTGAAATACCTATTATTATTGGGCTTTCCCTTGGAATTTCTTATCTCATAAATATCCCTCTAGTTAGAGCATTGATAGGGCTCATTGGAGGCTTAAGTTTAATTTATCTTGGCGCCCAAATAGTTAAGGAAAGGAAAAAATTTGAGAAGATATCTGAATCCTCTCTTCATAACATTCAAATTAATCCTAATAAGTTTAAAAACGATCTATTCCCACCTATCAAAACAGGTTTTATTTTTACAGTCTTAAATCCTGCGATGATTATCTGGTGGGCCACAGTTGGGAATAGCCTTGTAATGAGAGGATTATTAATAGGATTCATAGGAGTTTTTCTTTTATTTATCGGGCACTGGATTGCAGATATTTCTTGGTATTCGTTTCTTTCATTTTCAGTATACAAGGGGAAGAAATTCATAAGTCCTAAAGTATACGAAGTCATTCTTTTGATCTGTGGCTTGTTTCTTATTTATCTAGGAGCTAATTTCATTTATGTTGTAATTCCATATTTTAATCAATATATCTAATTTTTAAGGAAAGGTATTTGAATGATTGAAATTGACGGTAGTTTTGGTGAAGGAGGGGGGCAAATTCTTAGAACATCCCTTGCACTATCTGTTCTTACCGAAATTCCAATTCACATTTACAATATCCGAAAAAATAGGCCAAAAGAAGGACTTTCGCCTCAGCATTTAATGACAATATCAGCAATTGAAGAACTAACAGGTTCAGAAGTATCTGGGAAATCAATTGGCTCGACTGAGATTAGGTTCACCCCAAAGAAAGAATTTAAGAGGAGAGTTACAATTAACATTGGAACAGCTGGTAGTATAACCTTACTGTTGCAATCTATTATGATATTTCTTCCTTTCCTTGAAAACAAAACAACTGTTGGGGTTTATGGTGGTACAAACGTTCCTTGGAGTCCACAAATAGATTTTCTTAAA